>NZ_RRZJ01000019.1:0-107018 GCF_004368175.1 Pseudomonas sp. CH235 | reverse complement strand
AATACTCGTCTACAGCCCCAGCAGCGAACGACTTACCATTCTTTACTGCGTCCAGCGCCCGCCGGTGTGTCGCACTGGTTCCTAACGAAACTGTAGATGATTCGGTCAGAAATGCTGGGCGTGTGCCTATCTCTGGTTTTAGATGTAGAGGTTGATCATAATTCCATCTGAGCACTTGTTCAAAATTCTTCGAGTAGTTTTCAGCTTCGCTGAGGTCAATATATATTCGCTTTCCATAGAATGTAGGCAACCACGCTTTGCCATCTTCTTTCTCGGGAACTACGGCTACAAATTTTTCTTGCTTAGAGCTTTCATAGACTTTGGCTGAAATAATTTGGCTTTCCGTACCGACACCACCCGCTCGTCCATCTGCTTTGGTTGCGTAGGCCTTATCTGAAACAATGATGACTTTGGTAACACTCTCATCGGTCACCATGGACTCCATAAAACCGATGGAGTCATGTCCTTCTCTGAGGTCCCACTTGTCAAGTATCACATCAACACCAGACTCTCTCAGCTCGGTTGCTAATGTCATTACCCACTGCTGATGGTCAGGAGTCGACCAGCTGTACGAAATAAAAAGTCTTGGCGGTCGGTCGCTACTAATCATGAATTATCCTTAATAATGAAGGTAGGTAAGCTTGGCTTTGACAATGGGGCAGATTCATTTACCTCCCCCACACAAAAAAACTGAATCATCCCGTTCTCATCGCATCTAAGTGCTACGAAGTAATCAACCAACTCATTAAAACGACTCAACCGGCTTCTTAGCCTCAGCCAAAATTTTATTCGCCTCTAACCGCGGAAACGTAAACCGAATAATCATCCCCGAATCAGCCCCCTGCCCCACCATAACCAACTCAGCGGACCGAATATTTTCCGGCGCAGCAGCTAACGCACTAACAGCATTGGTCTGCCCTTTAGCGTTCAACCCTTCAAGAAACGTATAAGTCAGATTCCCAGACGCCAGACCAACCTGTTCAAAATTGGAAATCTTCGTCGTCAGCTCTTCAGTGCTTCTCGACTTTCTCGCGGTATCGAACATATCCAGGATGGACTTTTCATCGCTCATGGAAACCAGCGTGAATGATTTTGAAAGCCCCGCGATGGCTTTGACGTACAGGTTCTGATCAAACGAGCTGATGAGTGAAACCATCATCAGCTTGTCACCCGAGAAGATGAGCGCGACAGTGAATTTCTCTTCCAGGAAATCCACATCGTCGATGCATCTCGCGGTTCCGCCAACGTCTTCGGAGCAGTCGTAGTAACTGGCCGCTTCGGTGAATTTGGCGAGTGGGGTTTGGTAGACGTAGTTTTTGAACAGCTTTTCTTCGGCGAAAGCCCCTTGAGCGGAGGCAAGCAGAGCGCCGGCGACAAGTACAGATGATGCGAGTTTTTTCAGCATGGGATCCCTTCCTCACTCTTGTTGATAGCCCGATGCTATCAGTCCACTTCATGGCTGTCTTGCTTAATCCCACACTTGATGAGGTTGTATTTCCGCCGGATATCACTGAGCCCGAGCGGTCATTCCTGATAAACTCCCCCACCTCCCAGTCACACCGATTCCGTACCCCCAATGCCCTCAATCACCGCCACACCCGCCCCACTCTCCCGCCGTTTCTCCGTCGCGCCCATGATGGATTGGACTGACCGCCACTGCCGGTACTTCCTGCGCATCCTGTCGAAAAACGCCCTGCTCTACACCGAGATGGTCACCACCGGCGCTCTGCTCAACGGCGATCACGAGCGTTTCCTCCGTCACAACGAAGCCGAGCACCCTCTGGCCTTGCAGTTGGGCGGTAGTGTTCCACTGGACCTGGCCGCTTGCGCCCGTATGGCTCAGGAACACGGTTACGACGAGGTGAATCTGAACGTTGGCTGCCCGAGTGATCGGGTGCAGAACAATATGATCGGGGCGTGCCTGATGGGGCATCCGCAGTTGGTGGCGGATTGTGTGAAGGCGATGCGTGATGCGGTGTCGATTCCGGTGACGGTGAAGCATCGGATCGGGATTAATGGGCGGGACAGTTATGAGCAGCTGTGCGATTTCGTCGGCACGGTGCGGGATGCCGGGTGCACCAGTTTTACGGTGCATGCGCGGATTGCGATTCTGGAGGGGTTGTCGCCGAAGGAGAACCGAGACATTCCGCCGTTGCGTTATGACGTGGCGGCGCGGTTGAAGGCGGATTTTCCGGAGCTGGAGTTCATTCTGAACGGCGGGATCAAGACGATGGAGGCCTGCCATAAGCATTTGCAGACCTTTGACGGCGTGATGCTAGGGCGCGAGGCGTATCACAATCCGTATCTGCTGGCCGAGGTGGATCAGCAGTTGTTCGGCAGCAGCGCGCCGGTGATCAGCCGGGCCGAGGCGCTGGCGCAGTTGCGGCCTTATATAGCCGAGCATTTGCTGGCCGGCGGCGCGATGCATCACATCACCCGGCATGTGCTGGGCCTGGGCACCGGTTTTCCGGGGGCGCGCAAGTTTCGTCAGTTGTTGTCGGTGGATATTCACAAGGCCAAGGATCCGCTGGCGTTGCTGGATCAGGCGGCGGAGTTGCTGGCCGGGCGTTGATCGACGCTTGGAGCGTGTGGGCAACGAATGAGCGTTGCCCGGTGTTTTGCTGTACTGACAGGATGTCTTTTGGTTATGCCCGCGTTCAGCTGTGTTTTATTCAAGCGTTTCACCCTCCTCGCTTTACTCTCGACTCTCTATGCAAGCGCCTATGCATCCTGTGATTTTGCGAAGGGGTGCGGCAACGGGGAAAATGGCCCTTTTCAATCTACCCAAATGTCTGGTTTTCTGGTTTTCACGACGACGATGGTCACAGTCGACGGGATGTCGGACATTTCCGGACTGAAAAAACGTGTGTATTCGGTAGAGGAAATAGAAGCGGCACGTTATTTCCTCGCCAGTGACGGCATGCTGCAAGCCGCGTATTTCACCTCGGCGTTGCAGCGGTTTCGTCAGGATTCGCCCGACTCTGAATTGAATGACCTCGCCGTCGCTGCGCTGCTCAGCAGTCAGTAATCAGCTTGCCGCCGCAGCCGTCCAGTTCACCCAACCAAATTGCCAGGTGGCAAGGATCAGCAAGCCGAAGGCGATGCGGTACCAGGCGAAGGTGGCGTAGCTGTGGTTTGCAATGAACTTCAGAAGGCCGCGCACGGCGATCATCGCGAAGATGAATGCTACGACAAAGCCCAAGGCGAAGACCGGCAGGTCGCTGCTCTGGAACAGTTCGCGGTACTTGTAGCCGGAATACACTGCGGCACCGACCATGGTCGGCATTGCCAGAAAGAACGAGAACTCCGTGGCGGCCTTGCGTGACAGGCCGAACAGCAAACCGCCGATGATGGTGGAACCGGAGCGCGACGTGCCTGGAATCATCGCCAGGCACTGTACGCAACCGATCTTCAGCGCGTCGGCCCACTTCATGTCGTCCACATGGTCGACATTCACTACATGATCCCGCTGCTCGGCCCACAACATCACGATGCCGCCCACGACCAATGCAACCGCTACGGTGATCGGGTTGAACAGGTATTCATGAATCGTGTCGGCGAATAACACGCCGAGAATGACCGCCGGGAAAAAGGCGATCAGCAAATTGCGGGTAAAACGCTGGGCATTGCTTTGGGTCGGCAGGCCTTTGACGATCTCGAAGATCTTCGGGCGAAACTCCCAGACCACGGCCAGAATGGCGCCCAGTTGAATAATGATGTTGAACGCCATGGCGCGTTCGCCGCCGAACTCCAGCAAGTCGGCAACAATAATCTGGTGGCCCGTACTGGAAATGGGCAGGAACTCGGTCAGGCCTTCTACCGCCCCAAGAATCAGCACCTTGAACAAGGTCAGTAAATCCATTAATCCTCCGTCAGAGCGCTCTTTGCGGGCGCCCTGTTAAATGCATTCAGGCATTGAGTATCTGAAGTAAAACAATTGGCAGATGCACACCCATTGCCCGACTCGGGGACGGAGAATATGTCTTATCAAAAGCCACACTCAAGGCATGTTAATAAACGTCCGTGTGTGAACTTGTCGACGTTATAGCCAAAAGACAGGCCTCCCCATAAAATGTGACCCACCTCACACTGTTCTGATACGTATGCAGTTGAGTGATGGCCAAGGGACATAAAAACAGCTCGCGATAATTACAAAATAGTGGCACCATTCCATATTGCCACCATCTAACGGCCTCAATTCCGTTAGTTCACAGCCCCGAAAAAATCAACTAAAAGCTTGAATCGCTTAATTATTGTTAGAAAACTCGGGAGCCACGTCTAAAATTCGTCCAAATGTTACCAATTGTCAGTCACAGATGAGAACCGGTGCTTTAACATCCCGATGTCAGCACCTTTTCGAGTCAATGCATGATGCTCACAGGTAACTTAGCGACTAGAAGCCCGCGCCGCACAAGCGACGAACCAGGTGTTCTCACCCTGGGTCGTACCCGTGGCGTGGCTGAACACTTTAGCGCGCTAATCGCGAAGCATGTGCAGAGCGGTGTGGCTGTTGAAGCCGACGCCTACATTAGTTCATATCAGCACAACGAATATCACGGCCTGTATCGGGCGATCTTCATTATCATCGACAGCCCTCAGGCACTCGAAGATAACCTTGCCCTGGTGGAAAACCTGCGCAACGACAACTTGAAGCCGATTATTTGTGCAGTGATCACGGGGCGCGGCGCCCACAACAAGATCAAGTACTTTCTGGCCGGTGCCGACTTCTGTATCAAACTCAATACCTTGTCCGATGAAAGCGGCGAGCTGCTCGGCGAGTTCTTCAACAGTGAAGAATGGCAGCGCGATATCAATCTGGTGCTGGACCCCACCCGCATCTGCCTCTCGGATACCAGCAAGAAACTGGATATCTCCTTTGCCGAAATGAAGATCCTGCAAGCCTTTGCGCAGACCGGCAATCACATTCTCAGCCACGATGAAATCGCCAGCATCATGGGGCTGAACACCCAATTCTACGACCCTCGGGCGCTGGAAAAATCCATCAGCCGCTTGCGCGGGAAAATCAAGGACGTGTACGGTACGAACGCCATACAGAGCATTCGCGGGTATGGCTATCGTCTGATGAGGGGGTTGATCTCAACTCCTTGATTCAGGGAAAACACTCTTTTGCAGCATACGAGGGAACGTCTGATGCAACGCTTCAAACATCCGCTTTCTCATAGTTTTAACCGCGTCACACATCTAATAAAAAGCTGTCAATTGCATGAGCGCTGCAACACTTAAACATAACAATAAACCATTACTCTAACGCAGACCGAGTGGAACTTATCGAGGCCATCTTTGGGCCCAGACCCTGCCTGATCGATTAATTCCGAGGAAAACATTGCTCGCCTGCCATTATTTTTTCGCCAAATTTGGTGTGTACTTTAGGAGAGAGACATGGAAACCAGCACGACCCTCCCAAGAAAATACTTTGTTGTCGTGACTAACAGCTCAGCGTCGCAACGCGAACTCGAGAGCATTCTCTCCAGTGAGCGTTTCAATTCGTTTGGCACGTCTCAGGCACAAATGTTTATTGAAGGTGTTGCTTCGCCCTCTTCCACTCCGATGCTGATGGAGTTCACTTACCCACGCGGCACAAGGAAGCATGTCGCACCCAGCATTGAACATGATACCCAGCGCATATTGGCCACCCTCGAATCGGAATGGCTGGCAGCACAATCGGCGCATTCATTTCACAATTCCACGGCCATGTCCGAAAACCCCACTGACACTACCCGAACGATTAAATCCGACGCGCCCTGCACCGAAGCCTGGCATCTGGACAATGATCAGGGTGCATTGACCAAAGAAGGCGTCGAGATCAGTCTCACCGGGCTCGAAATCGCACTGGTCCGCAAGATGCTTCACCATGAAGAGCGTGTTGTCAGTCGCGACGATCTGATCCTCAGCATCGGCCGCGAGCCGGAGCAGTACCGGGGACTGGAAATGTGCCTGAGCCGTCTTCAAGACAAATTCAAGAACGCCAGCAACGGTGAACGATTGTTTCGTGCCGTGCGTAATCGCGGTTATTGCCTGATCCAGGAAGTTGTTGCCTAAACAACATCCCCCACTACAAGACAAACAGATACAAGTGCGATTACAAAAATAAAAAAGCACTCTGTTTGGTTTCACCCCTCCTTGGTTATACCCGCCTCCTGACCCCACCTACGATAGCAAACACAATATTGATTATTCACCCCCTGCCTTTCGACCTTTTCTAACGTTTGAATATTGGAAATTCAAATAAGTTGGCATTGTGCCATCTTGTTAGAACTCGTCAGACAGCATCCCCGACAATAACTTAGTCTATTGACTGACGACAGTTCCGCATTCCGGCGTTGTTACCTCAGGACACTGGCTCAAACAACAATAACAAGTCTGCTTAACAACTCGGTTTTCTACTGTCGAAACCTGAATGGACGTCTTTTGGGGATATCGTATGGATCTTTCTCTTCGTATCAATCGAAACACCGGCCTCAAGGGACTGACCTTTTGGGGCCAATGGGCGCTGGCACAGAGTTTCATTGTTTCCCTGTTGTTCATACTGGCCGAACAGCACACTGGCACCGTCGAGTTCTACTATCGGATGTGCACGATCCTGGCGGTACTGGCCTCGGTGCCGGCTTATACCTTCAGCGGCGCGTATCGAAAGCGAGACAATTATCTGACCGGGCTGGGTCGACTGTTCATGGGCTGGTTCATGACCATGGCCGGGCTGGCGTTCATCGCCTTCATCTGCAAGGCCGATGCGCTGTTCTCCCGCCAAGTCATCCTTGAGTGGGCGGTGTACGGTTTCCTCGGTCAGGCGCTGCTGTACGCACCGCTGCATGCGTTCTCGAAGTTCTACCAGCGGTCGCGCAAAAGCGAACACAAGACCCTGATCGTCGGCACCGGCGAACTGGCGTTGGGTCTGGCGAAGAAGTTGAGCCAGCACGAAAACCTGCCGCTGGTCGGTCTGGTCAGCAACGGCGATACCCCGTCGCTGGAAGCGGACGCCCCGCGCGTTGTCGGCGCTCAGGACGAACTGCTCGAGCTGATCCAGAACCACGACATCCGCCGCCTGTACATCACGCTGCCACTGTCGGAAGCCGCCAAGATCGAGGCGATGTATGTGGACTTGCTGGATGCCAACGTTGACGTTGTCTGGGTGCCGGATCTGAACAGCCTGACACTGCTTAATCACTCGGTGAAAGTCGTGGATGGCCTGCCGGCGATCTACCTCAACGAAAGCCCGTTGACCAGCCGCCCGACCGCTGCGCTGAGCAAAAGCCTGGTGGAAAAAGCCGTCGCCCTGCTGGCCATCATCCTGTTGAGCCCGGTGCTGCTGGCCGTGGCGTTGGCGGTGAAGCTCAACTCGCCAGGCCCGGTGTTCTTCAAGCAGGATCGCCATGGCTGGAACGGCAAGGTGATCAAGGTCTGGAAATTCCGCTCGATGCGCGTGCACGATGACCGTGACGTCAAGCAGGCCAGCCGCAACGATTCGCGCATTACCGCGGTCGGTCGCTTTATCCGTCGCACTTCGCTGGACGAGCTGCCGCAACTGTTCAACGTGCTGCAAGGGCACATGGCACTGGTCGGCCCACGCCCGCACGCCGTGGCGCACAACAACTACTACTCGGGCAAGATCCTCGCCTACATGGCCCGCCACCGAATCAAACCGGGCATCACCGGCCTGGCACAGATCAGCGGTTGCCGGGGTGAGACGGACACCCTCGACAAAATGGAAAAGCGTGTCGAGATCGACCTGAAGTACATCAACAACTGGTCGCTGTGGCTGGATGTGAAGATCCTGGTGAAGACGCCGTTCACCCTGTTGTCGAAGGATATTTACTGAGACGCAGGGCTTGAGAAGGCAACACCGCAAGGGGACGAAAGTCCCCTTTTTTGTGGGCGGGATTTGGGGGTTGGCGGAGGGCTCTGCGGCCAAGGAGAGTCTGATGTTTTGATGTCGGCTGAGCGGACGCCTTCGCGGGCAAGCCCGCTCCCACAAGTTTCGAGGAGTGGCGAAGATTACGGCATCACCTAAAAACCTGTGGGAGCGGGCTTGCCCGCGAAGGCGCCGGATCATTCAACATCAGGTTTGAACCTGGAACACACCAACTCCCACAGCAATCACGGCTGCATCAAGATCACCCTTCACCACAAACCAAAACGGGAGCCATCAGGCTCCCGCTTTAACTGTCCTTCCCCCCGAACCTACTCGGTAATCTTCCCGAAGTTGCGGTAGAACATGTCCCCTTCCCGACTATCCGTCATGGAGTGCAGCTGGAAGCTGCGATTGAGCCGCGCGCCACCGTCACGGGTCAGCGGCGCCCACACCAGGTTGGCGCGGCGCATGGTCGACATGCTCATCATTTCGTCGAACGGAATCGACAGGTACAGCCCCTTGTCGAAACTACCCTCGCCATACTCGGCGCTGCCGGCAGTGGTGATCGTCGCCCAGGCGCCAAAGCGCACGCCGTTGAAGAACTCGCGGGAGATGTCCACCGTGCCGCCAAAGTCGCCCGCCAGATAACGGCCGACGCTGACCGCGGCCAGCGTGTCGAACGGCAGGTCTGTGTAGCCGGTGATGTGGCCGGTCCAGACCGAGTAATCCTGCAGGCCGAAACCCTGGTCGAATTCACGCTGACGCACGTAGTTCAGATCCGCACCGATCGACCAGCGCTTGCCGGTCGGACGAAACAGCACCTCACCCCCGACCCCGGCGAACATCGACTCCAGATAACCGCCGTAGACCATGCCGTACAAATCCTTGTCCAGTTGCTCGGCGTGGCTGACCTGAAACAGCGGCATGGTGGTGTCCGACGTGGTCAGGTACTGACGCAAGTCGGTGCGCACGCGCGGCAGGCCGCTGGGGGCGTCGTAGGTGAACTTGTCGAAGTTGTTGATCAGGTTCTGACTGAGCAGACCGTTCCACCAGGTGTTGCGGTTGAAGCGGTACTCGGCGTCCAGATCCGCCGTGAACTGATAGAGCAAACCATCGGGGCCGCCGACGTTCTGTTTGAAGCCCAGGCCGACGCCGTAATTGAAGTGCTGCGGCGCTTCGGTGTAGAGGGTTTTCTCGTTGCGCGGCATCGCCGGATTGATCTCGGTGGTGCGGTGCAGCGATTCCAGCGGCTCTTCGTTGTTGATCACTTCGCGGAAGGTCTGCCGGGGCACGCTGGTTTCTTCCAGCGGCAGGTCGTAGCGCTTGTTGACCACGGTGAACCAGTCGATGTCGTCGTTGACGCTGTTATCGAGAATCCGGCTCGCGCGGCCGACGGCTTTGGGCGAATGGAAATAACGCTGCTGCTCGCCGTACACGATCAGTTCGGAATCGCGCTGGGTGATGCGCTCGACCTTGTAACCGGCGTTCTGCTGCAAGCGGCGCGACACGTCGGCCCAGTTGACCTCATCCATCGTCGTGCTCGGCGCCTTCGCCGGCAGCGGTTCGGCCGGTGGGTCGAAGGTCTTGGCCGGGGCCTTGCGGCTGACGAAGTTGGTGTGGAACGTTATGCCGAACATCGCCGTGTTGCCGCGCTCCCAGGCTGCGCTCAGATCGACGGAATCGGTCACCTTGAACACCGCACCGAGGTTGATCGGCGAGTCCTGCTTGATGATGTTGTCCTTGGGCTCGTGCTTGTAGTCGTTGCCTTCGTATTCGAGCTTCAGGCTGAGACGGTCCCAGGGCGTCTGGTAACTCACACCGCCGAAAAACGATGGCTTGCCGCGAAAGTACGAGCCGGCGTTGACGTCACCGGTGCCTTCCAGATCAGGGCGAGTGTTGAAGCGGTCACTGATCGAACCCAACGGGTTGTCGACATCGCCGCGATTACCGATGTAACCCCAGGCGATGCCGGCGCTGAAATCGAAATTGTCCCAGCGCTTGTTGGCCACGAAGAATTCACTGGCAAACAGACCGGTACCACCGATGTCTCGAAAGCCCAGCGCCACTTCCGGCGCCCAGTGGCTTTCCTGCCACAGCCGGACCTTGGCGTCGACCGCCTTGTCCTTATAGCTCTGGCTGCCGCTCAGCGCTTCGGAACCGTACGGACGGTTGGTGATGGCGGTGTAGCGAAACGAACCTTCCAGCCAGTCGAGCGGCTGCAACGAAACGCTGTATCGGCTGTACGGTTCAGTGCGGTTGGCGTTGACGCTCAACTCACCGGCGGGCGACATGCGCGCGGTCGGGGTCTGCAACAGACCGACGCCGCCGAAGTCATTCTGGGTAATCCGAGGCTCGGCATGCACCAGGCCACACGGCAATAACAACACAGCTGCAAAACGCAAATTCAACGAACCACCTCAGCCAACTGCGTGGCAATCAATTCGGCCAACTGCTGATTCAGTTCAGGGACAGGCGGATCCAGATCATCGTTTTTTACCGGCACCAGAATCTTGCTGCCGGCCACGGGCATCTGCCCGCTCTCGCGGTTCCAGTGGGCGATGCCGACCCGCCGCGATTCGCCGTTGGGCTGGATCAGCCACAGATAATCGGCATCGGCGTCCGCCGTCAGCAACGTGCAGCCCTGCAGGTATTCACGGGCCTCCTGCAACGGCTGATAAGGCAGGCGGCACGGCTCGGCGACCGCGCCCAGCACTTCGACTTCGTCGACCCGTTTCGGGTAGATCAGTTGATCGCCATCGTCGAGGCGGATGTTGCGGGCGAAGCCGACTTCCACCGCCACCGGATCGAGATCGGCGATCTGCCGCCCGGTCACCGGCATCTGCCGGACCTGCTCGGCCAGGCGCTGGGCCAGCGCCGCACGACTCGGCTTGTCGAACAGCATCGCCATGCGTTGCAGCACATCCAGATCGAACAGCACGCCGACCTTGAGCCGCGTCTGTTCCTCCAGCAATGACTGACGCAACAGAACGCCCGCCAGCCAATAACCTTCGGCATTCGGTACAGCCTCGCCGATCACATCGTGCAAACGTCCGCCCGCCGGCAATTCGATCGGGCCCGGATTGGCGACATCACCGCTGACAATGACCGCGGCCTCGCTGACACCGGCAAGCAACATCAGGCACGCCGAGAGCGCTCTGAGCCGCTTCACGGGAGATGCCTGCGGTCAGGGGTCAGTTGCACGATCCTGACCCGCAACTGCGAGGTCAGTTGCTGTTCACTCTGCACAATGAAACCGTCCACCGGATCGACCCAGTAACGGTTGGTTGCGCGCAGGCCGATGGCTGGCGCGTCAATCTGCTCATCGACACGCAGCACGGTGTATTCCTTGTCGAGAATCTCGAGGGTTTCCAGGGATTTTCGGGAGAAGCGGCTGTTGAGGATGATCCCGACTTCCTGGCCCTTGTAGAGGTCGATCCAGCGGCGGCTGGTGTAGCCATCGGTGATGCGATGCAGGCCCTGTTTGAACGGCGAGTCATCGGACAGGCGCGTGCCGTCCAGATCGCCCTCCACGCCCAGGCCCACAGTGCGCATGGCCAGGCCGTCGCGCATCAGCAGCACCTGCTTGCCGGAGGCGACCCAGAACTGCAGGTCCTCGCGCTCGCGCACCAGCG
Source organism: Pseudomonas sp. CH235 (assembly GCF_004368175.1). Classification (NCBI taxonomy): domain Bacteria; kingdom Pseudomonadati; phylum Pseudomonadota; class Gammaproteobacteria; order Pseudomonadales; family Pseudomonadaceae; genus Pseudomonas; species Pseudomonas sp. CH235. The sequence goes on along the minus strand of NZ_RRZJ01000019.1, from coordinate 95,516 downwards.
CCAGCACCCCGGAGCCGGACGGTGTGGTCAGTTTGAGTTGGGGATACTTGACCCCCGCGACCTGCTCCGCCGACACATCGAGTTCATCCGGCCCGATGACGGCGGACTTGAGGTTGTTCAACGAAGCGCTCATCAGCGGATTGCAGCCACTGAGCAACACGGCCGCCATCAGGCACACGCCCACTTTCAACGTTTTCACAGTCGGCGGCCTTATTTGCTGTTGTTACTGTATTCGCTCCAGTTCTTCGCAGCGGAAGCCCCGGTCCCGACAATCGATGCCGACGGCACCAACTGGCTGATCAGGCGATTCCAGCGAGTCACGTTGGCAGGCCCGACATAGACCACGTCCTGAGGCCGCACTTCGAAGTGCGAGGCGAGCGCCATGGCGGTCGGCGATTCGGCTTCCAGCTGATAGATTTTCGCCGGCTCGACGTCGAGGTTTTCCACCCCGCGAATCACATACACGGCGTTGCCGTTGGAGGTGGTCTGGCTCAAGCCACCGACCGACCCGAGCACGTCGGACAGGTTCATGGTGGCGGTCTTGAAACTCAGCGCACGGGGCTGGTTGACCTCGCCCATCACGTAGATGCGCTTGTTGTCGTTGTACGGCAGATACAGCTGATCGCCTCCCTTGAGGTAGACGTTCTGCAATTCGGAATCCTGCTGATTGAGGGCGTCGAGATTGAGCGGATAGACCCGCCCGTTGCGCGTCAGCATCAGCCCGGACAAGTCGGCATTGTTGGTATCGACACCGGCCGAACCGAGGGCTTCGACCACGCTCAGCGGGTTGGTCGAAATCGCCTGGGGACCGGCCTTGGTTACAGCGCCCGAGACCACGACTTTCTGGCTGGCGAAACGCAACACCGCGACATCCACTTGCGGCTCGGCAATGAACGCCGAGAGGCGTTGCTCGATGTCCGAACGCAGTTGCTGGATGGTTTTGCCGGCGGCCTGAACTTCTTTGATGTACGGGTAATACAACGTGCCGTCGGAGCGCACCAGACGGCCGTTGGCGTCGATCTGCTGCTGCGCACCCGAAGGGGCCGTCAGCTCGGGGTGATCCCAGACCGTGATGTACAGCACATCGTTGCTGCCGATGCGGTATTCGGCCGGGGTCGCCAACAACTCTGCCGGCACCGACTCACGCTTGTACGTGGCGCGGTTCATGGCGATGAGTTTGGGGGTGATCGGAATGAGCTCGACCCGGCTGCTTTCGCTGGCGCCCTGGCGCGTGATGCTACTGGTGCTCAGGTACTGGCCGGGGGAGAACATGCAACCTTGCAAAGCGATACTTGCCAACAATAAAAGAGAAAAACGACGGGTCATAATGGCACTACGCTATTCAAGGGCGAATCCAAAAACAAAGTCACCCGACTTTCGTCGGGCGACCCTGTACTGCACCAACAGATACTTCAGTTAGTTGTGCGTGCCGGTTGTACCCGTGGTACCGGTGGTACCCGTTGTACCGCCGTTGGCACTTCCACCACTGTTGGACGCCGCTACAGCACTGGCGACCATGGCAGTACTGGCAGCAGGCGCTGTAGAAGCCGCGACACTGCCAGATACATTGGTCACTGCTGTAAGCGGCGCTTCAGCTGCGGAGGCCCAGTTGCTCAACATCGTCAACAGGGCGATCGCCATCACTTTCTTCATATCAACTCCTTTCTAACATTGCACCTGAACATCGGGTGTTGGTTAGAGGTGGTAGAGTTCAAGTCGCAAAAAGCGCGAACAAGATCCGTTGTTCTTTCACAGTCTTACGCAACTGATAAAAGTCGAACGGCAGGTTTATATCTACGGACTTGCAAAAGGCATTGCCAGTCTAATTTCCCGACGATATCTAACAACCTGACTGAAACTAACATTGCACTAAAACGCCATCATCCCTGATAACCCCGGGGATGATTCGATTGCCAGCGCCAGGTGTCGGTGACCATGTCCTGCAAGTTGCGCGTGGCTTTCCAGCCGAGTTCCTTCGCCGCCTTCGAAGCGTCGGCCCAGCTCTCGGCAATATCCCCGGAACGCCGTGGCATTACCCGGTAAGGCACCGGCTGCCCGCAGGCCTGCTCGAAGGCCCGCAGCACCTGCAACACGCTGTAGCCGTCGCCGGTGCCGAGGTTCCAGGTATGAATGCCAGTGCGGTCGGCGATGGTTTGCAGGGCTTTCAAGTGCCCGTCCGCCAGGTCGACGACGTGGATGTAATCACGCACGCCGGTGCCGTCGACCGTCGGGTAATCGTCGCCGAAGATCGACAACTCCTTGAGGCTGCCGACCGCCACCTGGCTGATGTAAGGCACCAGATTGTTCGGAATACCGTTGGGATCTTCGCCCATCTGGCCGCTGTGATGCGCGCCGATCGGGTTGAAGTAGCGCAGCAGCGCGATGCTCCAGCGCGGTTCGGACTGGCACAGGTCGCGCAGCACGTTCTCGACGATCAGCTTGGACTGGCCGTAGGGATTGGTCGGAGTGCCGGTCGGGAAGTCCTCGCGGATTGGCATCTGCGCCGGCTCGCCGTAGACCGTGGCGGACGAGCTGAACACCAGCCGGAACACCCCCGCCGCTGCCATCGCCTGGCACAGCGTGATGCTGCCGCTGACGTTGGTTTCGTAGTATTCGAGCGGCTTGCGCACGCTCTCGCCCACGGCCTTGAGCCCGGCGAAGTGCAGCACGGCATCGATGGCGTGCTGCTGGAAAATCCGGTCCAGCAGGGCCCGGTCACAGACATCCCCGCGAATCATCAGCGCACTTTTGCCGCAAATGGCTTCCACCGCGTGCAAGGCGGCGTCGCTGCTGTTGCAAAGATTATCCAGAACTACAACTTCATAACCTGCTTCAAGTAGTGCAAGTGTGGTGTGCGAGCCGATATAGCCGGCGCCACCCGTTACCAGAATCTTCATAGCGCGGTCCATAGTGGGAAAAGTGCCAACTCGCGTGTCAAGCGCTGTTTGTTTAATGTGTGTCTTGATTCACACAAACAGCGCGACAACAACCAGAAACAAAAACAGTTCAATCACTGGCTATAAATATTTTTACAAGCCAAACTGTATTGCCTGGTACTTATTAGCACTCCCGCGCATTCATCACTATCAACGGATGCCGACTAAAAATAACCAATAACTGCAAAACCGACATCTCATAACATTGTCGTGTTTTACACTCATTGCTATTTGCCACTCATCTCCCGAGTCAGGTATTAAAGTACAGCTTCAATAACTTGCAACCTTTCGTTATTGCAATAAACGATGGCAGTGCGCCATGAATGACCAGGAAACTTTTATGATCCGTAAATGTTTGTTCCCCGCTGCCGGTTATGGCACGCGTTTCTTGCCGGCCACCAAAGCCATGCCCAAGGAAATGCTGCCGATCGTCAACAAGCCGTTGATCGAATACGCCGTTGAAGAAGCACGGGACGCCGGCCTGCAACACATGGCCATCGTCACCGGCCGGGGCAAGCGCGCACTGGAAGACCACTTCGACATCAGCTACGAACTCGAACACCAGATTCGTGGCACCGAGAAAGAGAAGTTCCTGGCCGGCACTCGTGAGCTGATCGACACCTGCACCTTCTCCTACACCCGTCAGGTGGAAATGAAAGGCCTGGGCCACGCGATTCTCAGCGGTCGCCCGTTGATCGGCGACGAGCCCTTCGCTGTGGTTCTCGCGGACGACCTGTGCCTGAACCTCGAAGGCGACGGCGTGCTCACGCAGATGATCGAGCTGTACAAGAAATTCCGCTGCTCGATCGTCGCCATCCAGGAAGTCCCGCGCGACCAGACCCACAAGTACGGCGTGATCGCCGGCGAGGCAATTTCCGAGGGCATCTACCGGGTCAACCACATGGTGGAAAAACCAGCCCCGCAGGACGCACCGTCGAACCTGGCGATCATCGGCCGCTACATCCTCACGCCGGACATCTTCGACCTGATCGCCGACACCGAGCCGGGCAAGGGCGGCGAAATCCAGATCACCGACGCCCTGATGAAACAGGCGCAGAACGGTTGCGTGCTGGCCTACAAATTCAAGGGCCTACGCTTCGACTGCGGCGACGCCGAGGGTTACCTGCAGGCGACCAACTTCTGCTACGAAAACGTTTACCTGAAGGGCCGCTGAGCGGCCCCCACTGATCCATCGCAGCACGCACAGCCAACGAGGCAACCATGAACATTGCACAACATTCCGCAGAGATTGAACGTGAGGTGGACAACCTCGGGGTGATGAGCTGGTTATCCCGCCATCAGCCATTGCCCAGCGCCAATGGCCCGTGGCTGGGCACCCTGCTGCTGGTCGACCGCCTCGGCGTGTTTCCCTCGTCCGGGGACATACGCCGACCGATGCGCGATCCCTACCCCCTGCTCGCCCACCTGAAACGGATTTACGGCGAACAGGCGCTGGAGGTCGATGACCGCGACGGCCTGAAGATGATCTTCAGCGACTGGCGTTTTCGGGTGCGGATCTGCTGCAACGACCCGGCGATCATCGTCAACGTGGAAACCCGTTGCGTGACGCAGTTGATGCCGCAGAAAACCGCAGAACTGCTGAGCCATCTGGATCTGTTCGACAACTGACGGCTACTTCGAAGTCTCGCCACAGCTGTCCTGTGGCGAGACTTTTTGCTGTCCGCCCACGACCCAACGATAGAAGTAATCGGCAATCACCCGCCCGCCCGTGGCCGGCAGCGGATGAATCTTGTCCGGCCCGATCATGGCCGCTGCGTAGCGTTTGACGTCGGTGCCGAACGCGCATTGCAGATTGGCGTAACCCAGATGCTGCGCACGGGCCCAGGGCTCGATGACCTGCGCATAAGCCGACATCGGATAGGCGCTGGAGCGGGTGGTGTCCTGACGCAGGATCAGGTTGATGCTTGCCGCCGGTTGAATCTCGCGGAGCATGCCGACCAGCCCCTCAACATTGTGCAGATACTGCTCAGGCTTCACGCCAAAACCCTGATCGTTGCCACCGAGCATGATCAGGTAAATATCTGCGGGGATCTTCGACACCACGGCTTTCCACTGCGCCTGCCAGCGCGCATCGTCGTGATAGAAATCAGCGGATGCCGCGCCGGACGCCGCCAGTTTCGAGACCCGAACCCCGTTCTGATCGTTGCTCAGCCACAGACCGAACAGGGTCGGCGCGCCTTTCACCACTTCCAGCCTGAACGCCCAATCGGTCGCGGCCGACGTACCGGGCAGCGGGACTTCCTGTACGCCCTCGCCCGCGAGTTTCAACGGCTGCCAGTCGGCGGAGGGTGACCAGCGATAACGCAACTCACTGGGCTCACCGTTGCCGAGGTAAAGCAGTTTCGCCTGAGTGACGGCGGTATTGATGGCGGGCGTCGGGCTGGCCTCGACTTGCAGCCAGGCGCCGGGGTGGCCGGTCACCGTGCGGCTGTCGGGGCTGGCCTGGCCGAGGCCGGAGACTTGCCAGCCGCCGCCGAAGTATTTTTCGCTGCTGCGGGTGTACTTGAAATGCGTGCCGCCGAGCGCTGCGCCGTGATTGAACCCGACATACCCCGGCCCGGCAAACCCGACCTCCCCGGCCACGCGTTGCACCAGTTTGTTCAGGTAGAAATCCTGCCCGGCGCTGTAGCTGTCACCGATCACCGAGATCGACAACACCTTGCCGGCCTTGCCTTCGCGCCACTGGCCAAACCGCTCGCGGGCGTCACCGACCTGCACCACCGACGCCGCCACTGGCGGCACCTCATCAACAGCCAGCATGAATCGCTTCCTTCATCCGTTCTGCGCCACCGGTGCAATGGTCGCCGCCGGTTTCTTTTTAGTCGCCGCACGTTCGCCGAGAAACAACACTGAAGTGAAGTTGAACCGACTGAAAATCATCGACAACACCACCGGCCCGAGCAAACCACACGTCAAACCGCAGAACACCAGCACGCTTTCGTCTTTCACACCCAGGCGGCCGAGGATCGAACGCGACGTAGCGGCGAACAATACGTGAAACAGGAAAATCGCGTAGGAGTAACCGCCAAGCCAAGTCAGCGTCTTTGAGCGCATGTCACTCGACAGTAACGCGATGCAGGATACGCAGCCCACCGTCAGGCCGATCAGGCTGCGGCGGTCGACAATCAGCTCGCGATCCACCGCCGCCACGTACAGCAGCGTCAGCGAGATCAGCACAAACACAAGCGGGCCGATCACCTTGAACGTCTGCTTCAGCTCGCTGACTTTCTCCTGGCCGATCATGCCCGCCACGAAGAACGGCAGCAGATAAATCGCCCCGTTGATGCCGAACGCATCCACGGGAAACGGCGGCAACAGGAACACCGCCGCCGCGAAGGCGAACAACAGGTACAGGCGCGTCGGTGTACGCAGCAACCCGCGCCATTCCAGCAGGCCGACGAACATGAAAATGATGAACACCGCCTGCAAGAACCAGAAGTGGTTGATCGGCACATAGAACGACAACAGCGCATCCATCACGCTGACGTCCTTGTTCACCCCCGGCCCCACCGCCTGCAACACCGAGAACGGCACGCCCACGCAAAACAGCGGCACGATCAGCCGCCGCACCTTGCCGCTGAAGAACGCGGAAAAGTCATTGCCGCGAATCTTGTAGAGGGAATAGATGTAGCCGGAGATGAAGGTGAACAGCGGCATGCGCACGTACACCATCGAATCGGCGATCACCCGGAACGGCGAGCCGATGTCGATTTTCAAACCACCGCCCAACGGCCCGATCACGTGATAGAGCACCAGCAACAGGCACGCCAGGCCACGCAGGGTTTCGATCTCCAGGGACTTTTTCTTGCTCGACATAAAGCACCCGCCTCAATTCAGAATTCTTGATTCAACCTTCACCGGCTTGTTCGCCCGCAGCATCAGACCCAGACCCACGAACAGCACCGGCACCACCATCGAAAAGTGCCGGGCGAACGAACCGAAATCCGGCTCGAACAAGCCCTGAACCAACAGAAACGCCAGCGGAATCGCGATCAGTTCCTTGGGTTTGGTCTGGATCGGCGCGCCCTTGTAATCGGTCGAGGTGATGACTTTGAACAGCAGCAGTGCGGTCATGATCATCAACGCGACGAAGATCACCTGACCCGGCCCGGACAGCAGGATCAGCTCAACGGGGAACGACAAGCGGAAGAAAATGATCATCGAGTCCAGGGCCTGCGAGACGAAGTCGCTGCCGCTGAGCCACGAGACGATCAGCGATTTGGAACCCTCCTCGCCCGCCGTGCGCAGTTCGTTGTTGCTGGCGCGAATCGATGACACCGGAAAGCCCAGCGCCAGCTGAATCGCCATGGCAACCGCGAGATAGAACAGGAACAGCATCAGGAAGAAGGTCGTGCGCGAGACGTATTTCTTCATCACGCAGACGCCGACCCAGGACAGCGAAAACAGAATCCAGTAAGGCCGGATCAGCACGCCGTAGATCACCGCCGAGAGGAAAAATCCGCCGCGATATTTGCGCGTCAGCGAGCTGAACAGAATGCTCAGTACCGCCACCGACACAATGATTTCCTTGGTCAGGTTTTCCAGGAAAAACGAACGCACGATGCCCCACAGGCACAAAGTTCCGAAGATGGTCAGCGGCATGCGCCGGAACACCACCACGGGAATCGCCGTGAGGAAAAAATTGCAGAACATCCCGTAGGCCCAGGCGTTGGTCAGGTTGATCCCGGTGGGCCGCAGCAGAAACGCCGAACACTCATAGGACGAGCGATCCGGCGAGAACGGGTTCCAGAAATTACAGTTGTCGGCCCGGGCATAGGACGACCACAGGGTCATCGCGTCCGGGCCCGGATCGCGCGGCACCAGCAGCGGCATCGCCACCGACAGAAACAGCCCGGTGAACAGGATCAGGAACGACAGCGACGAATCCAGACGACGACCACGAAACTCGATGCACGGCAGTTTCAGGCCCATGACACGACAGCCTTTTTCGCCCGCGTGGCACGGGTCAGCAGCGCAATCACGCCGAGCTGCACGATGATCGCAAACACGTTGCCCCAAGCCGCGCCGTAGATCGACCAGTGCTTGATCAGCAGGTAACTGACCGGCGCTGAAACCAACAGACAAATGGCCGCGCTGGCGAGGGATACCCGACTGTTTTTCGAAGCGATCAACCCGCCCCAGACGATGTCGCCAATGGCACGCAGGGCGAAGGAGAAAATCAGCACGCCGAGGATGCCGTTGTCCGGACGCGGAACGCTGGTGGCGACGTAATCGAGCACCACGTTGAAGAACAGATAAATGCCCACCGCGACCGCCGCCGACACCGCCAGCGAACGCGCGACCCACTTGTTCACGAACAACTGCCGGACCGTGAACGGTTGCTGATCGGCCTGATAACGCTTGGCAAGCAGCGGAATGCCGACCACCGCCACCACCGCGTAGGACAGCGCCTGCAAGGTGTTGGCCGCCGACCACGCGTACACGTATTTACCGAGGCTGGCGTAGGGTTCGAGGTCGATGATCAGAAAGCGCTCGGCGTACTGACTCAGGGCGATCAGACCCGTGCCGAGGTAAAACGGCAACCCGGCTTTCCACACGGCCGCCGTCGCCAGGGTTCCCTCTTCGCGCCCGCGATGAACATTCACCACGATCAGGTAACCGGCGACGATCACCAGTACGTTGGCGATGACCCACAGCCACAGCACGCTGGCGATTGCGGACACCCAGCCGAGCGCCATGCCGCCCACGGCCAGCAGCGCCCAGAGCCCGGTTTTGATGAAAAACAGCAGCGCACCCGCCGTGGCTTTCTGCGCGGAAAACACGAACGAGTTGATCTCGAACGACAGGTGTTCGGTGAGCAGCACCAGCGTCACGCAGGCGATCAGCGCAGCCGTCGCTTGCACCGACTGGAACAGTGAATAAATCACCACCGTCAGCACCGACAACGCCAGGCCCACGGCCAGGTACAGCAGCAGCACCTTGTCCACGACCCGTCGCGAACTGCCGCCCACGCTGATCAGCCGATTGATCTCGGAACTGAATCCGACGCTGTAGAACTTCGACGCGATCAACGACGCCGCGACCACCACGCCGTAAAAACCCAGCGCCTCGTAACCGAGGTAATGGGTGATGGCGAGCACCAGCAAGAACTTCGCGCCCAGTGCCCCGCCCCGCAGCAACAGCCGGAATATCATCGAATGACGCCCTTGATGATGTCGTCCATGGCCACGGTTTTCGCCTCGATCTCGCGGCAGGTGTCGGTCAGGCGTTTGCCGAAACTCGACAGCGCGTCCGGCGCGTAAACCGTGTCGATGATGGTGTCGACATTGATGTCGCCGCCGTTGATGACCCAATCCTCGACGCCCATGTCCTGATAGGCGCCGAAGCCTTTGCGTTCGTAGCTGATGTGATACGCCGGGACACCCGAGAGCAGTGATTCGATCGCGCCGTGCAGGCGCACGGAAATCACCAGGTCCGGTTGGTATTTGGCCAGCGTTGCCTTCAGCGGCAACAGATCTTCGGTGATGCCCAGTTCGCGATAGAACGCGCCGTCATCATTACCGCGCACGGCGCTCTGTACGGCGCAGACCACTTTGCTTTTGTTCTTCAAGCGCTGCAGCAGCACCTTCAGGTTGGCCACGTAGGCGAGCTTCTTTTCCTTGCTCCACGCCGGCGGCTTGCGCAGTACCACGCACACCGTGGCCGGCGTCGAGGCGCAGCGGGTGAACTTGGGTTGCTGAAGGATCTTGCCGGCCAGCGCCTGCACCGCGAGGTCCGGTGCGCGGTAGACATTTTCACAGGCATCGAACAGCGCCGAGGAACGGTTATCGCGCACGAACACCGCGTCGGCGCTGGCGTAATGGCCGACGATCTTGTCGCTGTCGCCGTGGAACGGCCCGATGCTTTGCGGCAGGTACACCGACGGCACTTTGCTGAGGATCGCGGTTTCCAGCTGCTTGGCGTGGCCGAGTTTCAGCTTGATGTGCTCGAAGGCACTTTTGGAGCGCATGTAGCCGCCGCCGACACCGACGATCAGATCGGTTTTCTTCAACAGATCCGCCAACCCGGCGTAGGACTGATTGAGAAACACCGCCTGTTTGACTCGGCCCAAACCCTTGGCCGCCATCACCGGCGCGTCGAAACGCGGGTGCGGCAGGTACTTGAAAGAGTCCGGATCGGACGCCACGACGCTGATCGCGGTGTCTTCGCCAAAGTTGCGCTGCACCAGCGCAATGGCCAGATCGACCAGCAGACCATCGCCGGAATTGGAGGCACTGTAGCCATGCAAAATCGTTACGTTCATGAGCGGAGTTCTACTTAATAAGAGGGAGCGGAATACACGTCGTAGGTCTGGCGGATCATCAACGCGGCGCTGAAACGCTCGCGGACGATGCGCCGACCTTCGATGCCGAGAGCCGACAACGCAGGCTTCTGGATTTTCTTCAGGCGCTCGGCCAGCGCCTGGTGATCACCGGCGGGGAACACGTAACCGGACACACCATGGGTGACCAATTCGGGCAACGACGTGCAGTCGCTGGCAATCACCGGCAGGCCCAGCGCCATGCCTTCCAGCGGCACCATGGCAAAGCCTTCCCAGCGGCTCGGCACGATCAGCGCATCGGCTTTCTGATACAGCGCGTGCACTTCGGTTGGCGTCACCCAGGGCAGGTATTCCACCCCGTCCAGCGGCGGACATTCGACGACGTCCTCGTTCACCGCACTGCCCACCACCGTCAGTTTCAGGTCGCTGCGTTTTGCTTCGCTGTAGGCCTTGAGCAACACGTCGAAGCCTTTCTGGTAGTCGAGGCGACCGACGAACAGCAGATGAATCGGTGCCGGATCGTTGGCCTTGCGTTCTTCATGCTTGTGATCGATGCCGTTGTAGATCAGCGTCATGCGCTTGCGCTCGATGCCAAACTTCGCGGCCTTGTCCAGTTCGAACTGGCTGACGCAAATGATCTTGTCCGTGACCTTCTGCAGCACCCGCTCGATCCACGCATAGACTTTCTGCTTGATCGGCGAGCTTTCCATCAGGAACGAAAACGCATGGGGGCAGTAGACGATTTTCGGCTTGCGCCACGGCCGCAGGAGCACGCACACGCAACGGCCGATCACCCCGGAAAAGGTGCTGTGCAGATGCACCACATCGGGTTTTTCCTTGAGCAGGACCCGCGCCAGTTGCCAGGCAAAACGCAGCAGCGACGGCACATTCCGCCCGCTTCGGGCGAAGGTGCGGATCTGCTGTGCATCGATGCCGTGCAGTTCTTTCTTCTGGTCGAGCGGGACCAGATACACCAGCTCATAGCGCCCGTCTTCCGGAGCCGCCGAAATCGTGCGGATGACCGTCGCCACCCCGCCTTTGATCGTTTCCGCCACGTGCAGTATTTTTTTCACAACCCACCCACTTTCATGCCTGTAAGGACCGTCGCTGAATTTCAGGACTGGTCGGACGCGTATTCGTAGTTGTAATAGCTGCCGTTGCCGTAATAGCTGGCCGCACGCTTCTCGACGCCGTTGAACACCGCGCCCTTCAACTCGATACCGTTCTGGGCGAAACGACGGATCGTCATTTCGATTTCCTTGGCCGGGTTCACCCCGAACCGCGCTACGATCAGGCTGATGCCGGCTTCGCGACCGACAATCGCCGCATCGGTCACGGCCAGCAGCGGTGGCGTGTCGATGATCACCACGTCATAGCGCTCGCTGAGTTGCGCCAGCAGTTCGCGGAAATTGGCGTGCATCAACAGTTCGGAAGGGTTGGGCGGAACCTGGCCACGGCTGATGAAGTGCAGGTTGTCGACTTCGACCTTGTTGATCGCCTGATCGAGGGTGCAGCGCTTGACCAGCAGATCGGACAGGCCGTTGGTGATCGGCGTGTTCAGCGTCTTGTGCAGATGCCCTTTGCGCATGTCGGCGTCGATCAGCACCACGCGTTGCCCGCTCTGCGCCATGACCGCTGCGAGGTTGGAAGAGACGAAGGTCTTGCCGACCTGCGGGCTCGGGCCGGAAATCATGATGCGGTTGTTGGTCGAATCCAGCGCCGCGAAGTGCAGGCAGGTGCGCAGGCTGCGGATCGATTCGATGGACAGGTCCGTCGGGTTGCGCAGGGCCAGCAGATACGCCGGCGTGTCCGCCGCGACTTTGGCCCGGACTTTTTTGCTGTCCTCTTCCTGTTGCAGAGCGCTGTAGGGAATCGACGCGTAGACCGGCAAGCCGAGCTGCTCGATGCCTTCCGGCCCTTCCAAGCCCTTGCTCAGGGATTTGCGCAACAGCACCAGCGCCACGCCGACGAAGGCGCCGAGGAAGGTGGCGATCAACACGATCAGGGCTTTTTTCGGTTTGACCGGGCTGGTCAGGTCGACGTCCGCCGTATCCACCAGGCGCACGTTACCCACGGCACCGGCGCGAATGATGTCCAGCTCCTGGGATTTGTTGAGCAACTGGGTGTAGATCTGCGAAGCGACTTCGACATCGCGGGTCAGGTTGAGCAGTTCCTGCTGCGTGGCCGGCAGGTCCTGAACCTTGCCTTCCAGCGAGCGCTGCTGTTGGGTCAGTTCACCGATCTGGGTCATCAGCGCGCGGTAGGCCGGGTGCTGTTTGGTGAACTTGCGATCCATCTCCGCCTGTTGCAGTTTCAGCTCGGAAATCCGCGTTTCGAGCGCCACGGACTGGCCGAGCACCGATTGGGTTTCCATGGAGATGTTCACGGTCTTGCCGTGGGTCTGGTAGGCGTTGAGCGCATCGCTGGCCTTGGCCAGGTCACGCTTGACCTGCGGCAACTGGCTTTGCAGGAAGGCCAGGCTTTGCGCCGCTTCGGCGGAGGTGCGGCGCACGTTCTGATCGACGTACAGCGCGGCGATCTTGTTGAGGATCTTCACCGCTTCGGCGGCGTCGCTGCTGGCCAGGGCCAGACGGATGATGCCCGACTCCTTGCCTTGCTCGGAGATGTCCAGCGCGTCCTGATAACCCTGGATGGTCACGATTCGTGGGTAGCGCACCACTTCGAAACGGGTTCCGGGATTGGCCAACAGTTGCGCGACCTGCCCTTCTACGCCGTCCTGGGCGAAGGCTTCGCCCGCCACGCCTTCTACCAACAGGTTGTCGTTGTCGTCCAACAGCTGAAAGCGATGTTGTTCGCCGGCAATCAGGGTGAGTTTCTTGCCCAGCAGTTCCTTGGGCAGATTGAGCTTCGCAAACTCCAGACGCTCACCGCCCCAGGCGTAGCTGCTCAGGCCGAAACGCGGCGGCGCGACGCTGAGTTCGGTCTCACCGCGATAGCGCCGGGAGAGAAAGCCGCCGATCAGTGGAAAGGTGTTGGGGGTGACGTCGATATCCAGGCGCAGATCGTCGACCGTCTTGCCGATCACTGCGCGGGATTTGATGATGCCGATTTCGGTCACCGACGGCGATTGCCCGCCGAGCATGCTGTTGAGGTCGGAAAAACCGAGCATGTCGTTCTTTTTCGGTTCGACCTGCACCAGCGCGTTGGCCAGATACACCGGCGTGGCCAAAATCGCATAGGCCACACCGGTCATCATGAACGCGCCGGTGAACGCACCGATCAACCACTTCTGATCGATCAGGCTGCCGAAGATGCCGAGAAGATCAATACTGTCTTGATCGTTGTCGCGGGTGCCGATTACTGACGGTAACTGCATAAGTCTTTCTTACCATTCACTGAACTGAAGAATATTCATCAACGCGCCAGGCGTTGCGCCCATGAGCTAACAGCATCTTCAATCAATGCATGGGCATGAATAAAAGCGGCTTGCCCCTGACGATACGGGTCCTGTATTTCTCGTTCGCTCTGCCACTTGCCCAGCAGAAACACTTTGCCCCTGGCGTGAGAGGCAATCTTCAGTACTTGATTAACATGTTGTTTTTCCATGACCAGAATCAGGTCTGATTCATTGACGATGTCCGCTGTCAGTTGCCGCGCCGTGAACCCTTCGGCACTGTGTCCGCGGTCTTCCAGCACCTGGCGCGCGGTCGACTCCATGCCTTCGCCGACCCGCGCAGACAGGCCTGCGGAGGTCACGCTGATCGCCGAAGGTGTCAGTGCATTGCGCAACAGAAGTTCCGCTGTCGGACTTCGGCAGATATTGCCTACGCAAACGACAAGAATCTTTTTGAACAAGGTTTACTTTCCCGTGTAATGTCAATCGGCCAACATGCCTTGCACATTCGAATGAACCCGCAAGACCTTCCTTCACTCGGAAATAGATTCACCCTTAATACCGATGCATTAAGTACCACGGCCTCTAAAAGTCCCCCAACCAGAATTACCGGACTAAAAATAACTGTGATTTTCGGGCGAAAGTTTTCCGACAAAAAATAACATTCGTGCACTTAGCATCTTTATTGCCCTCGAAACCTGTGTAACGAGATAACCCTTCGCTAGATGTCATTCTCATCAGGAGAGCCGACATGAAATCAGCACATCTCAAACATCTTGGTGCCGCCGCCCTGTTGATGCTCAGTGCTACCGCGCAGGTTCACGCCAGCACGTTGTTCCCGTCACTGCCCGCCAGAACCATCGGCGTTCAGGTCAAGATCCAGAACTTCACCCCGGCCGACGCCGAGCAGATCAAGGCGGCGGGATTCAGTTTCGTGCGCTTCGGCGTGTGGAGCGACAGCCTCGGCGCCAAGGCCTATCAGAAACAGATCAGCGATGCGTTCGCGGCGGCGAGGTCCGCCGGCTTGCCGGTCTTGATGACTGTGCGCGCCACCAAGCCGTTGACCGGCGACCTGACAACCGCCGGTGAAGCGTTCGCCAACGCGGTGAGCGGGCTTGAGCAAGCATGGAGCACACAACTGGTGGGGATCGAAATCTGGAACGAGCCGGATCTCGACACCTACTGGCCCACCGGAGACTTCAAAAACACCTTCGTGCCGTTCATGACGGCCATGTGCAAGACGCTGCAGGGCAAACCGCAATCGACGCCTCTGGTAGGCTTCGGTTTTGCCCGCCCGCCGACGGCCGGTTCCGCCTCGACCGTGGCACTCAACAGCATTCTCGGCACCTATCCTGAGTGCCTGGACGCCATTTCCTACCACCCCTACGGCATGACCGCGACACAGATTATTAACGCGCAGAACTTCATTCAGCAAAACTTCCGTCTGCCGGGCGTCATCAGTGAATGGGGCATCTCGGCGCTCGCTTCAAACGGTGGGCCGGAAGGGCAAGCCAGTAAAATCTCTGCGTTCATCGCGGATGTTAAAAAACTCAACATTCCGCTGACGTCGATTTATGAATGGAAGAACAGCGAGTCGGGGAGCAACGACCGGGAGAAGAATTTCGGCCTGCTGACCTCCGATGGCCAGCCGAAACCGGCACAGGCGGCGGTCTCGACGCATTTGAACGCCGATTAAGCCGTACAGCGGGTCGGTTGCTTTGAACCTGTGGTTCTTTTTGGCATCGTATTGATCGATAACGCGCCCCGCCTTTCAAACAGCCGTTTTCAGGTTGTTGCCACCGGGGCGCTCGATACGCCGACATGCCCTTGAGTGGCTGTCGGCGCTCGGGTAATGTCACCAGACCCATAGGACAGAGCACGCTCATGACTTCCAAGCTGGAACAACTCAAACAGTTCACCACCGTCGTGGCCGACACCGGCGACTTCGAAGCGATTGCCCGGGTCAAACCGGTCGACGCCACCACCAACCCTTCCCTGCTGCTCAAGGCAGCCGCGATTCCGGCCTACGCCGAACTGCTGAACGCCAGCGTGCGCGACTGCAAGGGCGATGTCGGCCTGGCCAGCGACCGTTTCGGCGTCGCAGTCGGTCAGGAAATCCTCAAGGTCATTCCGGGCCGCATTTCCACCGAAGTGGATGCGCGCCTGTCGTTCGACAAGGACGCGATGCTCAAGCGTGCCCATCGCCTGATCGAACTGTACGACAAGGCCGGCGTCGGCCGTGACCGCGTGCTGATCAAGATCGCCTCGACCTGGGAAGGCATCCGTGCCGCCGAAGTCCTGGAGAAGGAAGGCATCCAGACCAACCTGACCCTGCTGTTCTCCTTCGCTCAGGCCGCTGCCTGCGCCGATGCCGGCGTGTTCCTGATCTCGCCGTTCGTGGGCCGCATCTACGACTGGTACAAGAAGGCCAACGGCAACGACTACACCGGTGCCGACGATCCGGGCGTGCAGTCCGTGACGCGCATCTACAATTACTACAAGGCCAATGACTACAAGACCGTGGTCATGGGCGCGAGCTTCCGCAACCTCAATCAGATCGAGCAACTGGCCGGCTGCGACCGTCTGACCATCAGCCCGGACCTGATCGACAAGCTGGCAGCCGACACCGGTAAGCTGGAACGCAAACTCGCTCCGGGCCATGCCGGCGAAGCGCGCCTGAGCCTCAACGAATCGCAATTCCGCTGGTTGTCCAACGAAGACGCGATGGCCACCGAGAAACTGGCCGAAGGCATCCGTCAGTTTGCCCGTGACCAGGAAAAACTCGAGGCGCTGCTGCAAGCCAAGCTGTAATCGGCCGAGCGCAAATGCAAAAAGGGCGAACCCTCACAGGTTCGCCCTTTTTTGTGCCTCGCGTTCTGGCTGATCAGTGCCGTTCGAGGGCATTCACCAGGTCATGGAAGGCTTCGCGGTTGGAGTCGTTCAGGCCCATGAGGATCTTGTGCGCTTCGAGCACCTTGATCCGCACCACCTCTTCCGACTGATCCTGATCCGGCAGGTCATCGAGGCATTCCGGGCACGGCACGGGATGGTTGACGATATTGAACACCTGCTCGAAACCCATCGACTGCAACAGACGGGTAATGTCCTCGTGGGTGGTGACCACGGTCGGCAGCAGGCCGACCTTCTGCCGCGACAGGATCGACAGCTTGGCCAACAGGCCCAAGGTGGTGCTGTCGATGCTGCGGGTTTCGGTCAAATCGATCACGATCGCGTTGAAATTCAGCGCGGTGAAGATTTTTTCAATAGTCGCATCCAACGCCGAACACAGGGTCAGGCGAACTTCACCGACGAACTTCAGGACGAAGGTGCCGTCCTGCTCGGCGAACTGGATTCTACCGGTACTCATCAAAGATTCCTGCTCAACACCAACAGGGCGATATCATCCGGCATCTCCCCTAGCGTGGCCAATCCAAAAACCTGCCGCAGACCATCCAGGCTGCCGCCCGCCGACTTTACCTTTTGCGGTAAAGCGGCTTCTTTCTCTTTGAGTGTGGGCTCTGGCAAAAGATCCAGAATGCCATCAGACATCAGCGTCAGGCTGAACGTCGGTGGCAGTTCGAGCACGTGGTCTTCGTAGGTGGCTTCATTGAAAAGCCCCACGGGCAGACCGCGCCCCTCGAGGTAGCGAACACTGTCAGGCGTGTACAACACAGGCAACGGCAGATGGCCGCCGATGCTATAGGTCAACAAACCGGTCTCCTCGTCGATGACTCCACCGACCATTGTGACGTGTTTACCCAGCTTACAACTGATCAGCCCCCGGTTGATATGACCGAGGACTTCCGAAGGCTTGAATTCCGGCAGCGTGCCGTTGCGCTTGGATTCGAACAGCAGGCGCGTAGTCATGAACTTCAGCAGCACGGTGACGAAGGCCGAAGAGGCGCCATGACCCGATACATCCGCCAGGTAGAACGCTACCCGGCGCTCGTCGACCCGGAAGTAGTCGACAAAATCACCCGACAGGTACAGCGACGGGATGATCTGGTGCGCGAACCTGAATTCGTCGATGGCCCAAGGACTTTCCGGCAGCATGTTCATCTGCACCTGGCGACCGGCGTTCTGGTCTTCCTGGAGCAGGTTCAGGCTGGCTTCGAGTTCACGGTTGGCCTTTTCCAGTTTCTCGCGGTAGCGCTGGTTTTCCAGCAGCAGACGCGCACGATCCAGGGCCCGGCGCACGGAGTGCTCGAGCACGGCCAGATCTTCGAGAGGCTTGATCAGGTAGTCCGCCGCGCCCAGGCGCAGGGCCTCGACCGCGTCGTTCATCACGCCGGCGCCCGAGACCACGATCACCGGAGTCTGCGGTGACCGCTCAGTGACCTGACGGATGAGTTCGAGACCGCCCATCTGCGGCATGCGCAGATCGCAGATGACCAAGTCGGGCGTGTCTTGCTCGAATACCTGAAGACCCTGCTGGCCGTTACTGGCCTGCAAGACGCTGAAACCACTGTCTTCCAAATAGGCCGCGAGGCTCGCGCGCACTACTTCGTCATCATCGATTATCAGCAGCGTGGCACTGGTTTTTGGCATGTGGGCAAACGGCGCCAGAATTAGGTTGGCGTAGCAGGCGGGGCAACGGCCCGGCGCAGACTACTGGATTCGCTTTCTAGCCTCTCTGCTGCACCGCTTCGGAGCGTTTGCCCCGCACACGGTTGCACCAGAGGTGCCCTTCTAAGGCGCAGACGGTACTCCCATCCTTCGAGCGTTTCAAGCATGCGCCGATGGTCGCTTGGAGACTTTGTTTGTCAAATCACTCGCAGTTATAAGAACGGCTTCAACCGTAACCCAATCATTGGACGCGCCCACAAAAAAGGCGACCTCGCGGTCGCCCTTTTGTACTGATCAATCGAGATCAGAAATCGTCTTCGACCTGCCCGTCCTTGACCTTGAACTCGCGGTTCTGCAGGTAGGCGTTGCGGATGAAGGTGTACTTGTCGCCGCTGATCAGCTTCTCGCTCGACAGCAGGCTGGCGCGGGTGTCGACGATGTTCAGGCCGAAAATCGAGTTACGCACCGGCACATCGTTGATGTAGCGGTACGGGCCGGTGAAGCTGTCGACGTACTTGGACGGCGCGTCGCGCAGGGTGCTCGGGCCCATCAGCGGCAGCATCACGTAAGGGCCGCTGCCGACGCCCCAATAGCCGAGGGTCTGGCCGAAGTCTTCGTCGCTGCGGTTCAGGCCCATTTTGGTGCCGACATCGAAGAAACCGAGCAGGCCGAAAGTGGTGTTGAAGATCAGGCGAGCGGTGTCGACGCCAGCGGCGGCCGGTTTGGCCTGAAGAATGTTGTTCGCCAGGTTGGTGACATCACCGACGTTGCGGAACATGTTGTGGATGCCGTCTTCCAGGAATTGCGGAGTAACAAATTCGTACCCCTGCGCCAGAGGCTTCAGCGCATAGGTGTCGACGAAATCGTTGAACTGGAAGATCGGACGGTTGACGCTTTCCCAAGGGTCTTCTTCCGTTGCAGCCTGAGCGGCGAACGGCACCAGCGTCACGCTGGCACATACACAAAGCTGAGCAAGAGGATGGCTCCAGCGCATAGAAAACTCCTTGGATAGTACGGACGCAGCACCTGGGCCGCGGCGATTAGTGCGTCAGTATAAGACGGAAACGGCGCTTTAGGCAGTTCCCCCGGTGAAACCCACTGTAGGACGCTTCGCCATTGGCCTGTCATGCAATTGTCACCGACATTGCCTAGCCTGATCGCTATTTCAGGGACGTTTTCCATGCCTCAAGCCGAAGCCTTGCCCCTCGCGGCACCGACGCTGACCGCCGTGCTGTTCGGACTCAGCGGCTGTCTGGTGGACTTCGGCGCCCGCGCCCGTCATCACGCCAGCGTCGGCCCGGAACACGCCGACGTCACACCCGGCGCCCTCGACAGCCTGAGCAGCCTGCAACGCCAGCAAATCCCCTGTGCCTGGCTCGATGAACTGTCGACGGCCTGCACTCAAGTCCTGTCATCGGCGCTGCCTGACTGGATCAAACCGTCGCAACATTCGGCAACAATCAATCCGTGGCCGGCGCCCAATGCCTGCTGGCAAGCGTTGATGGGCTTGAATGTCGATCGCCTCGACGGTTGCGTGCTGGTCAGCGGCGAACCGCGCCTGCTGCAATCGGGTCTGAACGCGGGGCTTTGGACCATTGGCCTGGCGTCGTGCGGCTCGCTGTGCGGCCTGGCGCCGGGCGAATGGCAAGCCCTGAGCCAGAAGGAGCGCGAACAGCTGCGCGGCAAGGCGACGGTGCAGCTGTTCGGCCTCGGCGTGCACTCGGTGATCGATCATCTGGGCGAACTCGACACTTGTCTGGCGGACATCAGCCTGCGCCGTCTCAAAGGCGAAAAGCCCTGACCGGGATCATGCAGGTTGGCCAAGAGTGGATTAGTCTTAAGGAGAGCCATAGACCTTTGGCGCACGGCTGCGGTCTATGCCAGTGCCTCTCGATAAAAGGAAACAACCATGCCCGCTCAAGAACTGCAGAAACAGCTCAATGCCCTGCGCGAGCAACTGGATCAAAATCCTCCGCTGACCGAAGCCGAGCGCGCTGATCTACATGCCCTGATGGAACAGATCGAACTGGAACTTGAACTGGAAACCAAAACCAAGGACTCCAACATTGCCGATGGCGTAAACCTGGCCGTTGAGCGCTTTGAAGTTGATCACCCCACCATCGCCGGCACACTGCGCAACATCATGAATTCCCTGGTCAGCATGGGCATCTGAAACCCGCGAATGCAAAAAAGCCCTGCCATCACTGGCAGGGCTTTTTCATGTCCGCGAGGCGGGTTACTGACGAACCAGACGATGGTTCGGCAGTTGCACGCTTTCAGTGCTGCGATAAGGGTTGATGTCCAGCCCGCCCCGGCGCACATAACGCGCGAACACCGTGAGTTTTTCCGGCTTCAGCAGGCGCTGCAGGTCGAGGAAGATCCGCTCCACGCATTGCTCGTGGAAGTCCGAGTGCTGACGGAAGCTGACGATGTATTCCAGCAGGCTGGCGTGATCCAGCGCCGCGCCACGGTATTCCACCACCACGCTGCCCCAGTCCGGCTGGCTGGTCACCGGGCAATTGGATTTGAGCAGATGGCTGTGCACGCTCTCCTCCACCACGCGCGAATCGTCGCAGCGCAGCAGTTCAGGACGCGGGTGTTCGTAGTTGCTGACGCTGATGTCCAGATCGTCGATGCACACACCCGGCAACGCCACGACGCCTTCGGCTTCGACGTCTTTCAAGCTGCGAACCCGCACGCCCACCGGTTTGCCGGCAGCAGCGGACAAGTCCTTGACCAGCGTCGCTTCAAGGCTCGCGATGTCGGCGAAAGGCGTCTGGTTCAGCGAGTTCAGGTAGAGCTTGAACGACTTGGATTCAATGATGTTCGGCGAATCCGCCGGAATGCTGAATTCACCGATCGCCACCACCGGTTTGCCCGACGGCAGCAGCCACGACAGTTCGAAGCAGTTCCAGAAATCCACGCCTTTATACGGCAGGGTTTCGGCGGTCAGGCCCAGCTCGGCCCATTTCGCGGTGCGCGGGATCGGGAACAGCAGGGACGGCGTGTACGTGGCGATGTATTCGCTGGATTTGCCCAGCGGCGAATGTTCGGCTGCGGGATGCATGGCGGAAACCTGACTGAAGAATCAGCGGATTCTACCAGCCTTTGCTCCCGCCTTTGAGTGCTTACTGACTGACTGTCAGTTTGCCGACCATTCCGGCCTGGTAATGCCCGGGAATGTTGCAGGCAAATTCCAGGTTTACCGCTTTGCTGAAGGTCCAGGTCAACTCGGCGGTCTTGCCCGGCTCCACCAGCACGCTGTTGGGGTCGTCATGCTTCATGCCGTGGCCCATCGAGCTGTGATCCATGCCCGCCATGTCGTGGGACATTTCCTTCATGCCGGTCGGCGTGAGCATGCCGCTTTGCTGCATCTGTAACATTTCCTGCTGATGTTTTGCATGCATCGCCGCGTCGCCGAGGTTGAATTCGTGCAGCAACTGGCCTTTATTCACCAGCACGAAACGAACGGTCTCACCGGCCTTGATCTCGATCGCCTTCGGATCAAAGCTCATGTCGCCCATCACCACTTCGATGCTGCGGGTGGCCTTGGCCGCCGGAGCCGGCTGGCCGAAGTCATAGGTGTGCGCCGGCGATGCCCACAGCGGCGAACTGAGCGCCAGCAGACACGCGGCAAGGGCCAGACGATTGCGCAAAAACATAGTCGTACTCCAACAAATCAAGGTTCAGCCTGTGGGAAACTCTAGCCCGCCTGCGCTGGCAGCGACCTGACAGGGAGATTACAACTTTGTCAGGTTGGCGCGCACCGCGTGAGCCCACGGTATAACGTCCTCGTTCCCGCAACCCGAGTCGCCCATGAAACTGCTCATCGTCGAAGACCAACCCAAAACCGGCCAGTACCTGCGCCAGGGCCTGACCGAGGCCGGTTTCAACACCGAACTGGTGGCCGACGGCACCACCGGCCAGCAATTGGCGTTGAGCGGCGACTATGCGCTGCTGATCCTCGACGTGATGCTGCCCGGTCGCAATGGCTGGCAGATTCTGCAAGCGGTGCGCAGCGCCGGTCTGGAAACGCCGATCCTGTTTTTGACCGCCAAGGACACCGTTGAAGACCGGGTTCACGGCCTCGAACTGGGCGCCGACGACTACCTGGTCAAACCGTTCGCCTTCTCTGAATTGCTGGCCCGGGTGCGCAGCCTGTTGCGTCGCGGCAGCTCCACGCCCCAGGAAACCAGCTTGCGCCTGGCCGATCTGAGTCTGGACCTGATCCGCCGCCGGGTCGAACGCAGCGGTCAACGCATCGACCTCACCGCCAAAGAGTTCGCTCTGCTGGAAATGCTTTTGCGCCGCCAGGGCGAAGTGCTGCCCAAATCGCTGATCGCCTCGCAGGTCTGGGACATGAACTTCGACAGCGACACCAATGTGATCGAAGTGGCGATTCGTCGACTGCGCCTGAAAATCGATGACGAGTTCCCCCACAAGCTGATTCACACCGTGCGCGGCATGGGTTACGTCCTTGAAGAGCGTGCCGACTGATGCGCCGACTGTCCTTGAGCGGTCGGCTGGCGCTGCTGTTCGCCGGCTGCACCGCCGTGGTTTCGCTGGTCGCCGGGGTTGTTTTCAATCGGGCCAGCGAGGGCCACTTCATCGAGCTCGACCAGCAACTGCTCGAAGGAAAACTGCTCAGCGTACGTCAGACACTGCTGAGTGGTAGCGACGCCGCGCACATCACCGATGAGTTGAGCCAACAGGGCGATGTCTCGCTGCGCATCAGCAGCCCTGAGGGACAACGCTGGTTCGGCCGTTCGTTGCATACGCCGGCGAATCTGCCGCAGCAACCCGGTCTGGCCACCATCAGCGATAACGGCACCGACTATCGCCTGCTCAATGCCGCGCTTGAACCGGAAAAACCGGATTCCCCGCAATTGACCTTGCTGCTGGACATCACCCACCACCAGCACTTTCTGCAACGCATGCAGCATCTGATCTGGCTGACCGTCGGCCTGTCGGCGCTGGCTACTGCGCTGCTCGGCGCCTGGGCGGCCCGCAGCGGTCTTCGCCCGTTACGCCGCATGAGTGCGGTGGCCCGTGGGATTTCGGCGCAATCGCTGAATGCCCGATTGCCGGAATCCCGGATGCCCGCAGAACTCGCGGAACTGGCCCACAGCTTCAACGCCATGCTCGGACGCCTCGATGACTCCTTTCAGCGACTGTCAGCGTTCTCCGCCGACATCGCCCATGAACTGCGCACCCCATTGTCGAACCTGCTGACCCACACGCAGGTCACTCTCACCCGCCCTCGCCCCCTCGAAGACTATCGCGAAGCGCTGCACAGCAACCTCGAAGAGCTGCAATGGATGGCGCAACTGGTCAACGACATGCTTTATCTGGCCAAGGCCGACCACGGCTTGCTGGTGCCCAAGCGTGAACCGCTGGAGCTGGCGGAAGAAGCCGATGCGTTGCTGGAGTTTTTTGCGCCGCTGGCCGAAGACGCTCAGGTCAGCCTGAGCCGTGACGGTTATGGGCGGTTTGCGGGTGATCGCGCGATGTTGCGCCGGGCGCTGTCGAACCTGCTGGATAACGCGTTGCGCTTTACCCCTGCTAATGGCGAGCTGCGCGTGCGGGTAACCGAGCAGGCAAAGTCCTTGAGGGTGACCGTGGAGAACAGTGGCGAAGGGATTTCTGCTGAGTTGCTGCCGCGCTTGTTCGACCGCTTCTACCGGGCGGATCCGGCGCGCCAGGAAGGCAGCAGCGAGCATGCGGGATTGGGGCTGGCGATTACTCAGTCGATCATCCGGGCCCATGGCGGGCAGATTCATTGCGAATCGGCTCAGGGCTGGACGCGGTTTGTGATTGAGTTGCCTCGAAGCTGATCGTTCCCACGCTCTGCGTGGGAATGCAGCCCGGGGCGCTCTGCGCCCCTTAAGAGCCGAACGCGGAGCGTCCGTTGATGCATTCCCACGCAGAGCGTGGGAACGAGCATCGCGTGAACTTACGAATAGCGCAACGCGTGCGCCGGTTCGATCTTCGCCGCTCGCCAGGCCGGGTAAACGGTGGCCAGGAAGCTGAGGATGAAGCCCGCCGAGCAGATCAACAGCACGTCGCCGCCCTGCAATTCCGATGGCAGGTTGCTGACGAAGTACACGTCCGAACTGAAGATGTGCTGCCCGGTCACTCGCTCGACCCAGCCCACCATCTCACTGACATTCAGCGCGGCAATCACGCCCAGCACGCCGCCAATGATGGTGCCGACGATGCCGATCACCGTGCCCTGCACCATGAAGATCGCCATGATCTGCCGTGGTGTAGCGCCGATAGTGCGCAGGATCGCGATGTCCGCGCCCTTGTCGTTCACCACCATGATCAGGGTCGCGATGATGTTGAACGCCGCCACCGCGACGATCATCAACAGCAACAAGCCGATCATGGTTTTTTCCATCTTCATCGCGCTGAACAGGCTGCCCTGGGTGTGGGTCCAGTCGTCAGCCTTGAAGTCGGCGCCGAGGCCGCTGGCGATGTCCGACGAAACCTTCGGCGCGGCGTACAGATCCTTCACCGCCAGACGCACGCTCTGCACCTGATTCGGCTCCCAGTGCTGCATGGTCGCGGCGTCGGAGACGTGGATCAGGCCCATGGAACCGTCGAGTTCGGCACCGACCTTGAACACGCCGACCACGTTCAGACGCTGCATGCGCGGGGTGATGCCGCCCGGTGCGGTGCTGACTTCCGGCACGATCAGGGTAATCTTGTCGCCGACGTTGAGGCGGAAACGCCGGGCAGTGATTTCACCCAGCACTACGCCGAATTCACCCGGCTTCAAGGCATCGAGACGGCCCTGAACAATGTGCTGGGCAACGATCGACACCTTGCCTTCCTGGGCCGGATCGACGCCGCTGATCTGGATCGGCTGCATCATGCCCTTGTAGGACAGCATGCCTTCCATCTCGGTGAACGGCACGGCGGCCGTCACTTCCGGGTTCTTCATCGCGGCGGCGGCCACTGGCTGCCAGTCGTCGATCGGCTTGACGCCAACGATGGTCGCGTGGGGCACCATGCCGAGGATGCGCGAGCTCATTTCACGCTGGAAGCCGTTCATCACCGACAGCACCACGATCATCGCCAGCACGCCGAGGGCGAGACCGATCATCGAGGTCATCGAAATGAATGAAACAAAGCGATTGCGGCGCTTGGCGCGGGTATAGCGCGTGCCGATAAAGATCGATAACGGTCTGAACATTCGCTGGGGCACCGTATAAAAATAAAAGACCCGATGCCTTTTCAGGCATCGGGTTTCAAGCCGTCAGATGGGGGTCAGGCAACCTTCCTGCAGTTGCAGGACGCGGTCCATCTGGCGAGCCAGGTTCATGTCGTGAGTCACCACCAGAAACGCCGTGCGCATCGAAGTGCTGAGTTCCAGCATCAGATCCTGAATGCCTTCGGCGGTATGGGAGTCGAGGTTGCCGGTCGGCTCGTCGAGCATCACCAGCCCTGGATTGTTCACCAGCGCACGGGCGATGGCCACGCGCTGACGTTCGCCACCGGACAGTTCCGCCGGCTTGTGTTCCAGGCGATGGCCCAGCCCCACTCGCTCCAGCAACGCCGTGGCACGCTGACGCGCTTCCGGGATCGCGGTCTTGCCGATCAGCAGCGGCATGCAGACGTTTTCCAGCGCGGTGAATTCCGGCAGCAAGTGGTGGAACTGGTACACGAAGCCGAGGGCACGGTTACGCAGCAGTCCACGCTTCTTTTCGCTCAGCGCCGACAGTTCTTCACCGTCGAGCCAGACACCGCCCTTGGTCGGCGTGTCGAGACCGCCCAGCAGGTTGAGCAAGGTACTTTTGCCCGAACCGGATTTGCCGACGATCGCCACCCGCTCGCCTGGATGCAGTTCCAGTTGCAGGTTGGCCAGCACTTCCACCGACTCCGGGCCTTCCTCGTAGGATTTGCCCAGGTTGCGGCAGCTCAAGATTGCTTTTTCACTCATGCCCGACTCACTCATAACGTAGCGCCTCCGCCGGCTGGGTGCCCGCGGCACGCCAGGCTGGATACAGGGTGGCGAGGAAACTCAGGACCAACGCAGCGGCGCAGACCATGACCACGTCCTGGCTCTGCACCTGCGACGGCAGGTAATCGATGAAATACACGTCAGCGTTGAGGAATTTGTGTCCGATCACGCCTTCGAGGGCCGAAATCGCGGCGCTGACGTTGAGCGCGGCGAAGATCCCGACCACGGCGCCGATGGCCGTGCCGACCACGCCTATCACCGTGCCTTGCACCATGAACGTGCGCATGATCGTGCCCGGTGTGGCGCCCAGTGTGCGCAGAATGGCGATGTCGCCCTTCTTGTCGTTCACCACCATCACCAGCGTGGAAATGATGTTGAACGCGGCCACGGCGACGATCAGCAGCAACAGCAGGCCAATCATGGCTTTTTCCATGCGGATCGCCTGATACAGGTTGCCGTGGGTACGGGTCCAGTCGCGGGCGTAGTAACGGTCTTCGCCGAGGCGTTGAGCGATGTTCCACGCCTCACGCGGCGCCTGGAACAGATCGTCGAACTTCAGGCGCAGGCCCTGTACCTGATCAGACTTCCAGCGGTGCATCTTCGCCAGATCCTGCAGGTTGGTGACGCCCAGGTAGCCGTCCAGCTCACCGGCGCCGACATGGAAGATGCCGACCACGGTGAAGCGCTTCATGCGCGGGAACATCCCGGCCGGGGTCACGCTGACCTCCGGCGCGACGAAGGTGATCTTGTCACCGAGGCCCACGCCGAGCTTGGTCGCGGCCTTGTCGCCGATCACGATGCCGAAGCTGCCCGGCGTCAGATCGTCGAGTTTGCCCTGCTTCATGAAGTTGTCGATGATCGAGACGTTGCGTTCCAGCGCCGGATCGATGGCATTGAGCAACACCTTGGACACCTGGCCGTTGTTGGTCAGCAATCCCTGCATCTGGGTAAACGGCGCAACGGCCGCCACCTGCGGGTTCTGCTTGACCTTGGCGGCCAGGCTCGGCCAGTCGTTGATGGCTTCACCGGACTCGATGGTCGCGTGGGGCACCATGCCCAGCACGCGGGTGCGCATCTCATGATCGAAGCCGTTCATCACCGACAGCACCACGATCATCACGACCACGCCAAGGGCGAGCCCGATCATCGAAGTCAGGGAAATGAATGACACAAAATGATTGCGACGCTTTGCACGGGTATAACGCGTGCCGATAAATACGAAGAGAGGTCTGAACATGTCGGGGCTTGTTCGGAGGGAAAAGGAACGTCCTTGTGGCGGGGGTCGATAACCAGCTTTACACTCAGACCACCGCCGCTACCATGGGTTCGCCATGTCGACATTAGATGAAGAAGATCGCCGCGAATACTACCGTATCGAGGACACGATCGCACTGGAAATTCGGCCCCTGTCCGCTCCCGAAGCCGCAGGCCAGGAAGTGTTGCAGGATGCTTCTCCACTGTTCAACCTGCTCAGCGAATTGCACCTGAGCGAATTCGAGTCGCAGCACCTGCTGCGCCAGATCAGCGAACGCGACCGCGCCATCGCGGCGTTCCTGAAATCCCAGAACAAACGCATCGACCTGCTCAGCCAGGTGGTCGCCCTGACCGTGCTCGGCCATATCGGCGAGCCGCAACCGGTGATCATTTCCGAGGGCGGCATCGACTTCCAGCACCCGACCCCGATCGCCACCGGCGCCCACCTGTCGGTGAAACTGGTGCTGATGCCCCAGGCGCTTGGCCTGTTGCTGCGCGCCCGCGTCACCCATTGCGACCGCAAGGGCGACGGCTACGACGTCGGCACCGAGTTCGAACACCTGACCGACGCCCAGCGCCAGTTGCTCGCCCGCTATATCTTGCAGAAGCAGGCCCAGGAACGACGTCTGGCCCGCGAACAGAACGAATCAGGCATCTAAATTAAGGAAGAACCGTGACCCTTATCTACGGCCACCGCGGCGCCAAGGGCGAAGCACCGGAAAACACCCTGAGCAGTTTTCAGGAATGTCTCAAGCACGGCGTTCGCCGCTGCGAGCTGGACCTGCACCTGTCCAAGGACGGCGAGCTGATGGTCATCCACGACCCGACCCTCAAGCGCACCACCGACAGGCGCGGCAAGGTGGTCGAGCACACCGCCGCCGATCTTGTGACCTACGACGCGCGCAAAGGCGGCCCGGGCTGGATCAAGCCCTGCCCTATCCCGACGCTGGAAGAACTGTTCGAAAAGTGCGACTTCGAGCACTGGCAGCTGGAAGTCAAAAGCGCTTCGCGCACCCGCGCCGCGACCACCGTGCTGGCGATCCGTGAAATGGCGGTCAGACACGGGCTGCTCGACAAGGTGACAATCACCTCGAGTTCGCGGGAAGTCTTGAAGGCTGCGCTGGATCTGGTGCCCGACGTATCACGCGGCCTGGTGGCCGAATACGCCTGGCTCGACCCATTGAAGGTCGCGCAAAGTTACGGTTGCGAGATTCTGGCGTTGAACTGGACGCTGTGTACGCCGGAACGCCTGCAAAAGGCGCAGCGTCAGGGGCTGCATGTGTCGGTGTGGACCGTCAACGAGCCTGCGCTGATGCGCAGACTCGCCGACTTCGGCGTTGACAGCCTGATTACAGACTTTCCCGGTTTGGCCACTGCCACCCTCGGGAATTGCTGAAATCGGTCTCCCCGGCCGGCTCAGGCCACCGGCCGGAGCCCGTCAAAAAAGCCGGTTGAGGCCGTCGTACGCCGCTACCCGATAGGCTTCGGCCATGGTCGGGTAGTTGAACGTCGTGTTGACGAAGTACTTCAGGGTATTCAGTTCGCCCGGCTGGTTCATGATCGCCTGACCGATGTGCACGATCTCCGACGCCTGATAACCGAAGCAGTGAACGCCCAGCACTTCCAGGGTTTCACGGTGGAACAGGATCTTCAGCATGCCTTGCGGCTCGCCGGCGATCTGTGCACGCGCCATGCTCTTGAAGAACGCCTTGCCCACTTCGTACGGCACTTTGGCCTGGGTCAGCTCCTGCTCGTTCTTGCCGATCGAGCTGATCTCCGGAATGGTGTAGATGCCGGTCGGCACGTCATTCACGAAACGCCAGCTGCCATTGTCGACGATGCTGCCGGCGGCCGAACGGCCCTGGTCGTGGGCGGCACTGGCCAGGCTCGGCCAGCCGATCACGTCACCGGCGCCATAGATGTTCTGCACGCAGGTGCGGTAGTTCTCGTCGACTTCGATCTGACCACGGCTGTTGACCTTGACCCCGATGTTTTCCAGACCCAGCTGGTCGGTGTTACCGGTACGGCCGTTGCACCAGAGCAAGGCGTCGGCCTTGATCTTCTTGCCGGACTTCAGGTGCAGGATCACGCCGTTGTCCACGCCTTCGACGCGGTCATACTCTTCGTTGTGACGCACGGTGATGTTGTTGTTGCTGAAGTGGTAGCTCAACGCCTGGGAGATTTCCGAGTCGAGGAAGCTCAGCAGCTGACCGCGGTTGTCCACCAGTTCGACCAGCACACCCAGACCGCTGAAGATCGAAGCGTATTCACAGCCGATCACGCCGGCGCCGTAAACGATCAGTTTGCGCGGGGTGTGGCCGAGGCTGAGGATGGTGTCGCTATCGTAGATACGCGGGTGGTGGAAATCGATGTCCGCCGGGCGATAAGGACGCGAACCGGTGGCGATGATGATGTGCTTGGCCACCAGTTTCTCGACCACGCCGTTGGCGCAGACCACTTCGATGGTTTGCTCGTCGGCGAAGCTGCCGGTACCGAAGAACACGTCGACGCGGTTACGGGCGTAGTAGCCGGTACGCGAAGCGACTTGTTTGGAAATGACTTTCTCGGCGCTTTTCAACACGTCCGGAAAGGAAAACCAGCGTGGCTCGCCGATCGCACGGAACATCGGGTTGGTGTTGAACTGCATGATCTGCCGCACCGAGTGACGCAGGGCCTTGGACGGGATGGTGCCCAGGTGGGTGCAGTTGCCGCCGACCTGGCGACGGCTGTCGACCATCGCCACCTTGCGCCCTGCTTTGGCGGCGTTCATTGCCGCGCCTTCTCCCGCCGGGCCGGAACCCAGCACCACCACGTCGTAGTTGTAGACAGCCATGCGTACTCCTCAGAACAGGCCGCGGTGCCAGCAGCACCGGCGGCTAAATCACGCCGAACGACGGCGCGAAGGAACAATTGGGGGCCAGTAGAAAACCCGGACACAGTCTATAGAAGCGTCAACGCCGCGCACATTAACCCTTGGTCGCGTCGTAGGCTACTTTTGCCTGCACTACAACGCCAGCTTTCGTACTGTTCTCAGTCAACTTTTGCGCCACTGAGCCGTTCGAAAGCGTGACTGGTGCGTGTGACGAAACCTGTATCGGCACGAATCACAAAGAATGCACCAATGTCGTGTTTTTCGGCATAGTCCCAGGCCCTTTCAGGCCCGAGAATCAGCAACAGCGTCGATAGTCCATCGGCCATCAGCGCTGAAGGATGAATTACCGTGACCGACGCCAGATCGTGTAGGACCGGCGCACCGGTCCGGACATCGAAGGTGTGGGAATAGCGCCGGCCATCTTGCTGAAAATAGTTGCGGTAGTCGCCGGACGTGGACAGGCCATAGCCATCGACATTGATGACGCGCTCTGCCACCTGCTGATCGTCACGCGGTTCTTCCAGAGCGATACGCCATGGCGAACCATCAAGCTTTTTTCCGGACGCCTTGAGCTCGCCGGTGGCTTCGGCAAGGTAATCATGAATGCCCAGGGCCTCGAGCCGCGTGGCAACGGTGTCGACCGCGTAACCGGCGGCGATGCTGTTGAAATCCACCTCGACCGCCGCGTCCTTGCACAAGCGATCGCCGTCGATGCGCAGGTGCTGATGGCCGACCCGCTGCCGCACTTCGGCCAGCGCCGCCGCATCCGGGACTTTTTCTTCACGCCCTTGCGGGCCGAATCCCCATAGATTCATCAGCGGCTCAACCGTGAGGTCGTAGGAGCCTTCGCTTTGTTGCGACAGCTGCTCGCCCACGCGGATCAATTCAAGGATCGGTGCGGGCATGACCTGACAGCGATCAGCCAGCAATGCGTTGAAGCGCGAGATGTCGGAGTCTGCGCGGTAAGTCGACATCTGCCGGTCGACGTCCGCGAGGATTTTTTCCACTTCGACACGCACCTCCTGCGGGGCAGGCAGATTGGCGTGGCGCACGTACTTGATCGAATAGGTGCTGCCCATCGTCGGGCCGCCGAAAGTCTCCAGAGAATCGCCGTTGCCGCAGCCGGACAAAAAGCCGGTCAGCAGCACGAGAATCCCCCACCGTCCAGTTAACAATTCTTCATCTCCCCGCAAAACCGCGCCGGCCATTATGGGCTACGAGCGCAACGCTTTCTTACAAGATTTAGAGTGAGTACCTACCCATGTCCTCCACGACCGGCAAAGGCAAGGCGATTTTTCGCGTTGTCAGCGGCAACTTTCTCGAGATGTTCGACTTCATGGTCTACGGCTTCTACGCCACGGCCATTGCCAAGACCTTCTTTCCCACCGACAGCGCCTTCGCTTCCCTGATGCTCGCCCTGGCCACTTTCGGCGCAGGTTTCCTGATGCGTCCGCTGGGGGCGATTTTTCTCGGCGCCTACATCGACCGTCACGGCCGCCGCCAGGGCCTGATCATCACGTTGGCCCTGATGGCGGCCGGCACCGTGCTGATTGCCTGCGTGCCGGGCTACGCCACCCTTGGGGTTGCCGCGCCGTTGATCGTGCTGTTCGGCCGATTGCTGCAAGGCTTCTCGGCCGGCGTGGAATTGGGCGGTGTGTCGGTGTATCTGGCGGAAATCGCCACGCCGGGCCGCAAGGGCTTTTTCGTCAGTTGGCAGTCAGCCAGCCAGCAAGCGGCGGTGGTATTCGCCGGGCTGCTCGGTGTCGGCCTCAACCACTGGCTGAGCCCGGAACAGATGGGAGAATGGGGCTGGCGCGTGCCGTTCCTGATCGGCTGCATGATCGTCCCGGTGATTTTCGTCATCCGCCGCTCGCTGGAGGAAACCCCGGAGTTCCAAGCGCGCAAACATCGCCCTACCCTGCAGGAAATCGTCCGTTCGATCGGTCAGAACTTTGGCATCGTCATCGCCGGCATGGCGCTGGTGGTCATGACGACGGTGTCGTTCTACCTGATCACTGCCTACACACCGACCTTCGGCAAGGCGGAATTGCACCTGTCGGACTTCGATGCGCTTCTAGTGACTGTGTGCATCGGCCTGTCGAACTTCTTCTGGCTGCCGGTGATGGGCGCGGTGTCCGACAAGGTCGGGCGTAAACCCCTACTGCTGGCGGCGACGATTCTGGCGATCCTGACCGCTTATCCAGCGTTGTCGTGGCTGGTGGCGAACCCGAGCTTCAGTCACTTGCTGATCGTCGAGTTGTGGCTGTCGTTCCTGTACGGCTCGTACAACGGGGCGATGGTGGTTGCCCTCACCGAGATCATGCCGGTGGAAGTTCGTACGACCGGTTTCTCGCTGGCCTACAGCCTGGCGACCGCAACCTTCGGTGGCTTTACGCCGGCGGCCTGCACTTACCTGATCCATGTGCTGGACAACAAGGCGGCACCGGGGATCTGGCTCAGTGGCGCAGCCGTATTGGGCCTGATCGCTACGCTGGTGCTGTTCCGTGGCAACAGGCACGAACTGCGAACGGCACAAGCCGCCATCCCCCGCTGAGACAAATCGCGCACAAACAAAAACGCCCCGACCTAAGTCGGGGCGTTTTCATTTGCAGCTAAAGCTTAGCGCGGGAACGCTGGCGGGTTTACACCGGCCATGTCTTCCATCACGCGGATCACCTGGCAGCTGTAGCCGAACTCGTTGTCGTACCAGACGTACAGAACAACGCGGTTGTCCTGAACGATGGTCGCTTCAGCGTCGACCACACCGGCGTGACGCGAGCCCACGAAGTCGGTCGAAACCACTTCCTGCGAATTGACGAAGTCGATCTGCTTGTGCAGATCGGAGTGCAGCGCCATGTAGCGCAGGTACTCGTTCATCTCTTCACGGGAGGCGGCTTTCTCAAGGTTCAGGTTGAGAATGGCCATCGACACGTTCGGCGTCGGAACACGGATCGCGTTACCGGTCAGCTTGCCGGCCAGCTCAGGCAGGGCCTTGGCAGCAGCGGTGGCAGCACCGGTCTCGGTGATCACCATGTTCAGCGCGGCGCTACGGCCACGGCGATCGCCCTTGTGGAAGTTGTCGATCAGGTTCTGGTCGTTGGTGTACGAGTGAACGGTTTCGACGTGACCGTTGATGATGCCGAACTTGTCATTCACGGCTTTCAGCACCGGCACGATGGCGTTGGTGGTGCAGGAAGCGGCGGACACGATCTTGTCGTCAGCAGTGATTTCGTTGTGGTTGATACCGTGAACGATGTTCTTCAGCTTGCCTTTGCCAGGCGCGGTCAGAACAACGCGGTCGATACCCGGGCACTGCAAGTGCTGGCCCAGGCCATCGGCATCACGCCATACACCGGTGTTGTCCACCAGCAGCGCATCTTTGATGCCGTACTGGGTGTAATCCACTTCGGTAGGGTTCTTCGCGTAGATAACCTGGATCAGGTTGCCGTTGGCGGTGATGGTGTTGTTTTCTTCGTCGATGGTGATGGTGCCGTTGAACGAACCGTGTACCGAATCGCGACGCAGCAGGCTGGCGCGTTTGGTCAGGTCGTTTTCGGCGCCCTTGCGCACCACGATGGCACGCAGACGCAGACCGTCGCCGCCACCGGTTTTCTCGATCAGGATACGCGCCAGCAGACG
The DNA here is from genome assembly GCF_004368175.1 of Pseudomonas sp. CH235. Taxonomy (NCBI): domain Bacteria; kingdom Pseudomonadati; phylum Pseudomonadota; class Gammaproteobacteria; order Pseudomonadales; family Pseudomonadaceae; genus Pseudomonas; species Pseudomonas sp. CH235. The sequence goes on along the minus strand of NZ_RRZJ01000019.1, from coordinate 61,625 downwards.
GCCGATACGACCGAAGCCGTACAGAACAACGTCGGTGCCCTTGCGTGCCGAAGCGTTTTGCTGGCCAACCACGTCAGCCATTTCTTCGCGAACGAACTGCTCGGCGGTACGACCGTTGCCTTCGTTGCGGAATTTGTACGCCAGCTTGCCCAGATCTACCGAGGCCGCGCCGAGCTTGAGCTCGCTCATGGCCTTGAGCAGTGGGAATGTTTCGTGGACGGAGAGTTCGCTGTCGTCGGCAGAACGGTGGCGAGCAAAGCGGTGAGCTTTGAGAATCGCGATGACAGACTGGTTGATCAGGCTGCGGCCATAGATCGAGCTCACCACGTTGTTGTTGCGGTAGAGCTGACCGATAAGCGGAATCATCGCTTCTGCGAGTGCTTCACGGTCGATCCATTCACCAAGACACTGGTCGGGCTTCTGAGTCACGGTAACCTTCCACATGTAGGGGCAGAAAAAAGGGGCTACATTATGCCGCCGAGAACCTCTTGTAGCAATGCGCGCTTGTCGCGCAATCGGTAACAAAAATCCGTCCAAAAAAATAACGCTCCCCGCCAGCCCAGTAAAACCGGGGCTTCCAGCGCAGCCATTTTTTCGACGACTGTTAGACGATGTCTGTAACCCTCCGTAACACCACCAACATTTGGCACTACATAACCGTAAAAAAAGCGCTGGTTTTTATGGTTACCACTACATTTTTTCGAAACAGCGCAGATAGACGCATCCTGCAACTGACAGGCGGCACCGGACGCCGCTACAATTACCGACTTTGTCGCAACGCCTGGAGCTCAACCTTCCGTGCCTGTTCTGCGTCTACCGCTTCTCCCTGCCGCGGCAGGTAAACAGCACTGGGGCAACCTCCCCGGTGCCGCCCTGAGCCTGGCGATTGCCGAGGCTGCCAGCGCTGCCAAGCGCTTTACGCTGCTTTTGACCGCCGACAGCCAAAGTGCCGAACGGCTGGAGCAGGAGCTGAGTTTCTTCGCCCCGGATTTGCCGGTGCTGCATTTCCCCGACTGGGAAACCCTGCCCTACGACCTGTTTTCGCCGCACCAGGACATCATCTCCCAGCGCATCGCCAGCCTTTATAGACTGCCGGAGCTGGAACATGGCGTGCTGGTGGTACCGATCACCACCGCCCTGCATCGTCTGGCGCCGACCAAATTCCTGCTCGGCAGCAGCCTGGTGCTGGATGTCGGGCAGAAACTCGATGTCGAGCAAATGCGCGCGCGGCTTGAAGCCAGCGGCTATCGCTACGTCGACACGGTTTACGAACACGGCGAGTTCACCGTGCGCGGCGCGCTGATCGACCTGTTCCCGATGGGCAGCAAACTGCCGTATCGCATCGATCTGTTCGACGACGAAATCGAAACCCTGCGCACCTTCGATCCGGAAAACCAGCGCTCCATCGACAAGGTCGATTCGGTCAAGCTGCTGCCGGCCAAGGAATTCCCGCTGCAGAAAGACGCGGTCACCCGCTTCAAGGCGCGCTTTCGCGAGCGTTTCGACGTCGACTTCCGTCGCTGCCCGATCTTTCAGGACCTGAGCAGCGGCATCACGCCGGCGGGTATCGAGTACTACCTGCCGCTGTTCTTCGAAGAAACCTCGACCCTGTTTGATTACCTGCCACAGGACACCCAAGTGTTTTCGCTGCCGGGCATCGAGCAGGCGGCGGAAAACTTCTGGAACGACGTACGCAATCGTTATGAAGAGCGCCGCGTCGATCCTTCGCGTCCTTTATTGCCGCCGGCCGAACTGTTCCTGCCGGTGGAAGACTGCTTTGCCCGCCTGAAGAACTGGCCGCGTGTGGTCGCCAGCCAGCAGGACGTTGAAACCGGTGCCGGCCGCGAACGCTTCCCGGCGCAGGCGCTGCCGAATCTGGCGATCGAAGCCAAGGCTACCCAGCCGCTGGCCGCGCTCTCGGCATTCCTCGACGAATTTCCCGGACGCGTGCTGTTTACCGCCGAATCCGCCGGTCGTCGCGAAGTGCTGCTGGAGCTGCTGGATCGCCTGAAGCTGCGACCGAAAACCGTCGACAGCTGGCCGGACTTTGTCGCGAGCAAGGATCGCCTGGCGATCACCATCGCCCCGCTCGACGAAGGCCTGATGCTCGACGACCCGGCGCTGGCACTGGTCGCGGAAAGTCCGCTGTTCGGCCAGCGCGTGATGCAGCGTCGCCGCCGCGAAAAACGCGCCGACGCCAACAACGATGCGGTGATCAAGAACCTCACCGAGCTGCGCGAAGGCGCGCCGGTGGTGCACATCGACCACGGCGTCGGTCGCTATCTCGGCCTGACGATTCTGGAAATCGACAATCAGGCCGCCGAATTCCTGACCCTCGAATACGCCGAGAACGCCAAGCTTTACGTGCCGGTGGCCAACCTGCATTTGATCGCCCGTTACACCGGCAGCGACGATGCGCTGGCTCCGTTGCACCGCCTCGGCTCCGAGACCTGGCAGAAAGCCAAGCGCAAGGCCGCCGAACAGGTCCGCGACGTGGCTGCCGAATTGCTCGACATCTACGCCCGTCGCGCCGCCCGCGAAGGTTATGCGTTTGCCGATCCGAAGGCCGATTACGCAACCTTCAGCGCCGGTTTCCCGTTCGAAGAAACCCCGGACCAGCAATCCACTATCGAAGCCGTGCGCGAGGACATGCTTTCGCCGAAACCGATGGATCGCCTGGTCTGCGGCGACGTCGGTTTCGGCAAGACCGAAGTGGCCATGCGCGCCGCGTTCATAGCGGTGCACGGCGGCAAGCAAGTGGCGATCCTGGTGCCGACCACCCTGCTCGCCCAGCAGCATTACAACAGCTTCCGCGACCGCTTCGCCGACTGGCCGGTGACCGTGGAAGTGATGAGCCGCTTCAAGTCGGCCAAGGAAGTGAACGCTGCGGTGGCCCAACTGGCCGAAGGCAATATCGACATCGTCATCGGCACGCACAAGCTGCTGCAGGACGACGTCAAAATCAAAAACCTCGGGCTGGTAATCATCGACGAAGAGCACCGTTTCGGCGTCCGTCAGAAGGAACAGCTCAAGGCCCTGCGCAGCGAAGTCGACATTCTTACACTGACCGCCACGCCGATTCCGCGCACGCTGAACATGGCAGTGTCGGGCATGCGCGACCTGTCGATCATCGCCACGCCGCCGGCGCGACGCCTGTCGGTGCGCACCTTCGTCATGGAGCAGAACAAGAGCACGGTCAAAGAGGCCTTGCTGCGTGAGCTGCTGCGCGGCGGTCAAGTCTATTACCTGCACAACGACGTGAAGACCATCGAGAAGTGCGCCGCCGAACTGGCCGAACTGGTGCCGGAAGCGCGGATCGGCATCGGCCACGGGCAGATGCGCGAACGCGAACTCGAACAGGTGATGAGCGACTTCTACCACAAGCGCTTCAACGTGCTGATCGCCTCGACCATCATCGAGACCGGCATCGACGTACCGAGCGCCAACACCATCATCATTGAGCGCGCCGACAAGTTCGGTCTGGCGCAGTTGCACCAGTTGCGCGGTCGCGTTGGTCGTAGCCACCACCAGGCTTACGCCTACCTGCTGACCCCACCGCGCCAGCAAATCACTGGCGATGCGGAAAAACGCCTGGAGGCGATTGCCAATACTCAGGATCTGGGCGCTGGCTTCGTGCTGGCCACCAACGACCTGGAAATCCGTGGCGCCGGCGAACTGCTGGGCGACGGCCAGAGCGGTCAGATTCAGGCCGTGGGTTTCACGCTGTACATGGAAATGCTCGAGCGCGCGGTGAAATCGATCCGCAAGGGCGAACAGCCGAACCTCGATCAACCGCTCGGCGGTGGCCCGGAGGTCAACCTGCGGGTGCCGGCGCTGATTCCGGAAGATTATTTGCCGGACGTGCATGCACGCCTGATCCTGTACAAGCGCATCGCTTCGGCCACCGACGAGGAAGGTCTGAAAGATCTGCAAGTGGAGATGATCGACCGCTTCGGTCTGCTGCCGGAGCCGACCAAGAATCTGGTGCGCATCACGGCGCTGAAATTGCAGGCAGAACAGCTGGGCATCAAGAAAGTCGATGGCGGCCCGCAAGGTGGGCGCATCGAGTTCGCGGCGCAGACGCCGGTCGATCCGATGACCCTGATCAAACTGATCCAGAGCCAGCCAAAACGCTACAAATTCGAAGGCGCCACGATGTTCAAGTTCCAGGTGCCGATGGAGCGCCCGGAAGAGCGCTTTAATACTGTGGAGGCGCTGTTCGAGCGCCTCATCCCGAAAACTGCTTGAAGGACGCCGCATGCGCCTGTTTCGCTCTCTGACTTTGCTACTGACTCTGGTGGCACCTACGGCGTTTGCCGATGACCTCTATCAGGTCGAAATGATTCTGGTACGCCAGAACGCCGTGCCGGCGATTGTCAGCCGCGCTGCACCGGAAGACTGGGCGGCTGGCGCTCAGCGTTTGGGCGATGACAGCAAACGCACCCCGGCGCTGAACGATGTTGTGACCAAACTCACCGCCAGCGGCGAGTACAGCGTGCTGATGCACAAAGCCTGGCAACAGACGCTGGGCGAGACACCGGCGAAGGTTGCAGTCAGCGAAGGTCAGGAGCAATTCGGCCAGTTCCCCATCGAAGGCACGATTGAAATGAAGCTCGGGCGCTTCACCGACGTGAACGCCGACTTCTGGGTCAATCAGATCGACGCCAACGGCATGGTCACCGCCAGCGAGCGCCTGAAACAGGACAGCCACACCAAGAACGGCCAACTCAACTACCTCGACAACGGTCATCTGGCCCTGCTGATCAAGATCACTTCACTGACGGCGCCCGCGCCTCGGGAAGCGCCTGAAGTCGTTCCGGACTGATCGAAGTCCTTATGCCCCCGCCACTGAGTAAACCGCTGGCCTCCTCCTGGGTCAGCCGATTCAAGGAACAAAGCCTGGAACGTGGCCGCCGCTACGCGCTGGAAAACCGGGTGCGATTCGTACAGGTCGGCGACGCGACCATTACCGCCAGCTGCGAAGGCTCTGGCGGTAACGTCTACCGTCAGACGATTCATCTGCGCGAGTCAGCCAAAGGCACGCTGCTGATGGTCGACGCCACCTGCACCTGCCCAGTCCACAGCAACTGCAAACACTGTGCGGCGGTATTGCTGCAAGTGCAGGAAACCCTCGAATACCCCGCCGCCGCCAAAGACGCCGAACTGCTGGAAAAACTCCAGGCCGTCCTGGAAAACCGCAGCCCGAAGGCGCCACCGCAAGTGCTGGTGGACAATGTGCAACCGGTACCGCGCCTGTGGCTGGCCAGCGTCGAATTCAGCGCGTTCGAACCGCGCAACGGCAAGATGCAGCGCTACATCCAGCACCGTGCGGCGCTGTCCTTCAGCTATCTCGACGAATACGTCAGCGGCCAGAAGAACAGCGACATTCTGATTCGCCAGGAAGCCCAGACCTTGCGGGTCAAACGCCACCCGGACGTCGAACAAAGCTACCGCGAGCAGCTGCGAATTCTCGGCTTCCGCATCGCCACCCGGCAGAGCAAGGCCCTGCCGGAAAGCGCCGGCGAACTCTACGAGATGGTCAACGACAGCGCCTGGCTGACGTTCACCCTCAACGATCTGCCGAAACTGCGCACCCAAGGCTGGGAGCTGTTGGTCGACGATGAATTCGGTTTCGACCTGACCGCCGTCGACGACTGGTACGCCACTGTCGAGCAGACGCCGGAACGCGACTGGTTCGATCTGGAGCTGGGGATCATCGTCAACGGTGAGCGCCTGAGCCTGCTGCCGATCCTGCTCAACCTGATGCGCTCGCACACGGAAATACTTAATCCGGAACGTCTCGCCCGCCGTCGCGACGATGAGCTGATTCTGGTGAACATCCCGCAACGCAACAGCGAGCACGGACCGTTGCAAGTCGCCCTGCCCCTCGGCCGGCTGAAACCGGTACTGGCGACCCTTGGCGAGTTCTATCTGCAGGAGCCGGGCGAAACCACCCTGCGCCTGAGCAAGGCCGACGCCACGCGCCTGAATTCGCTGGAAGGTATTCCGCTGCTGTGGGAGGGTGGCGAGCAGATTCGCAGCTTCGCCCAGCGCTTGCGTGATATCCGCGATTACAGTGCCAAAGCACCGAAGGGGTTGAATGCGACGCTGCGTCCTTATCAGCTCGAAGGCTTGAGCTGGATGCAGTCGCTGCGACAACTTGAAGTCGGCGGGATTCTCGCGGACGACATGGGCCTGGGCAAAACCCTACAGACACTGGCGCATATTCTCAGCGAAAAGAACGCCGGGCGTCTGGATCGGCCGTGCATGGTGGTAATGCCCACCAGCCTGATTCCCAACTGGCTCGACGAAGCGGCGCACTTCACGCCACAGCTCAAGGTTGTCGCGCTGTACGGTGCCAGCCGTAAAAAGCATTTCGAGCATCTGGCCGACTACGACCTGATCCTCACGACCTATGCGCTGCTGCCCAAGGATGTCGAGCGTCTGGCCCAGCAGCCGCTGCACGTACTGGTGCTCGACGAAGCGCAGTACATCAAGAACCCGAACAGCAAAGCCGCCCAGGCTGCCCGTGAACTCAATGCACGCCAGCGCCTGTGCCTGAGCGGGACGCCACTGGAAAATCACCTGGGCGAACTGTGGTCGCTGTTTCACTTCCTGCTGCCCGGCTGGCTCGGCGACGTCAAAAGCTTCAACGCCGATTACCGCGTGCCGATCGAAAAGCGCGCGAGCGAAGTCAGACTTCAGCACCTCAACGGTCGGATCAAACCGTTCCTGCTGCGCCGCACCAAGGAGCAGGTTGCGACCGAGCTGCCGCCGAAAACCGAAATCATTCATTGGGTCGAGCTCAACGAAGCCCAGCGCGACGTGTACGAAACCATGCGCCTGGCCATGGATAAAAAGGTTCGCGACGAGATCACCCGCAAAGGCGTGGCCCGCAGCCAGATCATCATCCTCGAGGCGCTGCTCAAGCTGCGGCAGGTCTGCTGCGACTTGCGCCTGGTCAACGACGCCACCCTGCCCGCTCGCGGCAGCACATCGGGCAAGCTCGACAGCCTGATGGAAATGCTCGAGGAGTTGTTTGAGGAAGGCCGGCGGATTCTGCTGTTCTCGCAGTTCACGTCGATGTTGTCACTGATCGAGGACGAGCTGAAAAAACGCAATGTCGCCTATGCGCTGCTGACGGGACAGACTCGGGATCGGCGAACGCCTGTGAAGGAATTCCAGAGCGGCAAGCGTCAGATCTTTCTCATCAGCCTGAAAGCTGGCGGTGTGGGCCTGAACCTGACGGAAGCGGACACGGTGATTCACTACGACCCGTGGTGGAACCCGGCGACCGAGAATCAGGCAACCGACCGCGCGTATCGTATTGGTCAGGAGAAGCCGGTGTTTGTCTACAAGATGATTGCCCGGGGCACGGTCGAGGAGAAAATTCAGCTTCTGCAGAAGGAAAAGTCCGACCTGGCGGCCGGCGTGCTGGATGGGCGCAAGGCCGGGGACTGGAAGCTGCAGAGTGATGATATCGAGGCACTGTTTGCGCCGTTGCCGGACAAGTTTGAAAAGCGCTGAGATCCTCAGCGCTTTTCATTCAAGTCATTGCGGAGCCAGAATCAGCCCTTGAGTACGCGCGCCAGCGTCGACTTCACCTTGCCCATGCCATCGTGCAATGCCTGCTCGATCTCGGCCATGGTGATCACTTCAGTGGTCTTGCCCGCCGCCGGGTTCACCACCAGAGACAGGCAGGCGTAATCCAGATCCAGCTCACGGGCCAGCGCCGCTTCCGGCATGCCGGTCATGCCGACGATGTCGCAGCCGTCACGCTCCAGACGCACGATCTCGGCCACGGTTTCCAGACGCGGGCCCTGTGTGCAGGCGTAAACGCCCTGATCGCTGTACTCGCAACCTTCAGCGGCCAATGCAGCAATCAGTTGCTGACGCAGCGGTTCGCTGTAGGGAAAGCTGAAGTCGATGTGTGTGACATGTTCCAGGTCATCGGCGAAATAGGTGTGCTCGCGACCGCTGGTGTAGTCCACGATCTGATGCGGCACGCAGAAATGTCCGGTGCCCATTGCAGGATGAATCCCACCCACGGCGTTGACCGCGATGATCGCTTCGGCTCCGGCCTGCTTCAACGCCCACAGGTTGGCGCGGTAGTTGACCTTGTGCGGCGGGAAGCGATGCGGGTGACCGTGACGAGCGAGGAACAGCACTTCCTTGCCGGCGTACTCACCAATCTGAACCTCGGCCGATGGCGCGCCATAAGGCGTGTCCACCGCCAGCGACTGACGAATGCTCAGGCCTTCCAGCTGGGTCAGGCCAGTGCCGCCGATGATTGCGTAAACCGTCATAACGAAAAATCCTTAATCGATCAGTTGAGCGTCTTTGAGCGCGCCGACAGCGGTCAGCCAGCGCGGATCCTGACGGTATTGGGTGTTGGCGAACGCCTGACCGCGCATACGTGCGATACGCGGCGACGGCTTGACCTTAATGCGCTGCGCGGCGCTCAGGGCCAGTTCGGCGGCCGCGCGATCGTTGCACACCAGGCCCATGTCGCAACCGGCACTGAGTGCCGCTTCGATACGGCTGGCGGCGTCGCCAACCACGTGCGCGCCGGCCATCGACAGGTCATCGCTGAAGATAACGCCGCCGAACTGCAGCTCGCCGCGCAGGATGTCCTGCAACCAGCGCCGGGAGAAACCGGCGGGCTGTGCGTCGACTTGCGGATAAATCACGTGAGCCGGCATGACGGCGGCCAGTTGCTTGCTGAGTCTGGCGAACGGCACGAGGTCGTTGGCGCGGATCTCTTCGAGGCTGCGCTCGTCGTTGGGGATTGCGACGTGGGAGTCGGCTTCCGCCCAGCCATGGCCAGGGAAATGCTTGCCGGTGGCGGCCATGCCGGCGCTGTTCATGCCTTTGATGAATTTGCCGGCGAGTAGCGCGGCGCGCTCCGGGTCGCCTTCGAACGAACGGGTGCCGACGACGGCGCTGCGCTGGTAATCCAGATCCAGCACCGGCGCGAAGCTCAGGTCGAGGCCGACCGCCAGCACTTCGGTGGCCATGATCCAGCCGCACTGCTCGGCCAGATACTCGGCGTTCGGGTTATCAGCAATGGCGCGCATGGCCGGCAAACGGACGAAGCCCTGACGTAGGCGCTGGACGCGACCGCCCTCCTGATCCACCGCCAGCAGCAAGTCCGGACGAATGGCACGGATCGCCGCACTCAGTTCGCGCACCTGGCGCGGATGCTCGATGTTGCGGGCAAAGATGATCAGGCCGCCCACTTCGGGCTGGCGCAACAATTGGCGATCTTCGGCCGTCAGCCAGGTACCGGCGACGTCCACCATCAACGAGCCTTGCAGGCCAGCAGTCATAGAGATTCCTTGAAAACGAAAAACCCGTCGCCCACGAAATCACCACCTGAGGCATTGCCCGGCGGGTCGGTGATTTCAATGAGAAACGGGTTCAGAACGAGAGTCGACATGGGCGGCTAGCTTAGCGGATGTCAGCTGCCGCGCCCACCCATGGACGGTTAAACCTTGGCAGGTGCCGGTGCGGACTTGCTGCGTGGTCGCAACTGCGCGGTGGCCATGGCCGTGTCGGTGACGCCGGTTTCGGCACGCATGCCGGCAGCCAGAAACGGCACCATCAGACGCATCACCTGCTCAATGGAGGTGTTGACGCCGAAGTCGGTTTCGGCAATCGCGCGCAGGGCTTTGATACCCGACATGCTGAATGCTGCGGCACCGAGCATGAAGTGCACGCGCCAGAACAGTTCGATCGGAGGAATTCGCGGGGCGGCTTCGTTCACCAAGAGCATGTAGCGACGGAACACCTTGCCGTACATGTCTTCCAGATAACGGCGCAAGTGGCCCTGGCTCTGACTGAATGCCAGACCGAGCAGGCGCATGAAAATCGACAGATCGTTGCCGCTGCGTGGCTGAACCACCAGCGCTTGCTCGACGAGGATTTCCAGCAGCTCTTCGAGCGAAGGCTTGTTCTCTGGCTTGGCCTGGCGGCGCTCCAGCTCTTTGTCGAGGCTGATGCAGAACGGACCGAGGAAGCGCGAGAAAACCGCCTGGATCAGCGCCTTCTTCGAGCCGAAGTGATAGTTCACCGCAGCGAGGTTGACCCCTGCCTTGCTGGTGATCAGACGCAATGAGGTTTCAGCGAAACCTTTTTCCGCGAACAGCTGTTCTGCAGCATCAAGAATGCGTTCAACGGTTTCCGACTGGGCCATGGCTACTCCGCCTGACAAACACTTGTTTGAAACATACGTTTCAGCCTATGCCTTGTCAAGCCTGCCAGTTCGTTTTGGGAATGGTCGGTCAGTTATTTAACCACAACAAGGACGCCACATTAATCAGCGTCGTCACTGACCGTCCGGCGGCATGGCAAAAAACGATCATTGCCAAGACTGCTTCACTGTATATAATCCCAGTCACTGTATAAAAAGACAGAGCGATCAATATGCTTAAGCTGACGCCACGCCAAGCCGAGATTCTGGCCTTTATCAAACGCTGCCTCGAAGACAACGGCTACCCGCCGACCCGTGCGGAAATCGCTCAGGAACTGGGTTTCAAATCGCCCAACGCGGCCGAAGAGCACCTCAAGGCGCTCGCTCGCAAAGGCGCAATCGAGATGACTCCCGGTGCCTCTCGCGGCATTCGCATCCCAGGCTTCGAAGCCAAGGTCGACGAATCCACCCTGCCGATCATCGGTCGAGTGGCTGCCGGCGCGCCGATTCTCGCCCAGCAGCACATCGAAGAGTCCTGCAACATCAACCCCGCCTTCTTCCATCCACGCGCCGACTATCTGTTGCGCGTCCACGGCATGAGCATGAAGGACATCGGCATTTTCGACGGCGACCTGCTGGCGGTTCACACCACCCGCGAGGCGCGCAACGGTCAGATCGTGGTTGCGCGGATCGGCGACGAAGTTACCGTCAAACGCTTCAAGCGTGACGGCAGCAAAGTCTGGCTGATTGCCGAAAACCCCGAGTTCGCCCCTATCGAAGTCAACCTGAAAGACCAGGAACTGGTGATCGAAGGCTTGAGTGTCGGCGTCATCCGCCGCTAAAGGAGGCTTTATGCAGTTCCCACACGTACCTCAGCAAACACAACTGCCGTTGTTCGAGGCATTTCTGGCGCAGCCCCTCGCCCCCATCCTCAAAGATGTCGTCGAGCGTCCGTGGAATACCGAACCTGAAGCGTTCAGCGAGCTGTCACTGCGCGGCGCGACCGGGAACTGCCTGAGCCTGCTGGCACCGATTCTTCGCGAACTGAGCGAGGATCAGGACGCACGCTGGCTGACCCTGATTGCACCGCCTGCCAGCCTGACCCAGACCTGGCTACGGGACGCAGGATTGAATCGCGAACGCATCCTGCTGTTACAACCGCGCGGCGCTCAAAGCGCCCAGCAACTGGCCTGCGAAGCATTACGCCTGGGCCGCAGCCACACGGTCGTCACGTGGCTGAACACACTGAGCGCAGGGTCACGGCAACAGCTGATCAGCGCCGCCCGCACCGGGGACGCTCAAAGCCTGAACATTCGTTTGGGGTGATTCAGCAACAATGCGCGCCATGTAAAGCGCAGGGCTTCTCCAGGGATAGAGAAGCCGATCTGGAGCAGTAACTGACAGACAGCGGATCAATGAAGAACCCGCGGCCCCTCATCCTTATCGAATTCGCCTTCAACCATACGCCCCGCCATTTGCACGCCGACGCTCAACATCGCCTTGGCAATTTCAACGTGCTGGCCCTGCAGAAACGCCTTGGCATCCTCGGAGAAATCCAGAGTCACCAGAGAACCCTCGTCCTCGGCTCTGCGCAGTTCGATTCGGCCGTCTGGTAGCTCGACAATTTCTAGAAAGGACGTTGGCATATAGGTCTGTTCTCCACGAAAGGCAGGGATTATATAGACATCATTCAGGCTTCGCTCGGGATCTTGACCAGCAGCACGCCTCTCGTCGCCGCCAGTCCAAAGTTCCTCAGCACTCGTTCAAGCCTTCACGGAAGCGAATCGCCAGCCCTTTGAGGTTCTGCCGCCAGCTCTCGAGCTCTTGGCGGCTCAGCTCTTCAACCACCTCTTCTTCATCCAGATTCACGGTCTGAATCAACGGCTGCGTCACATCGCCCTTCGGTTTGTGTGGCACCCGTGGTGGCTGAAACAGCGCCGAGTGCGCAGCCAGCAATTTAGCCAGCCAAGTCTCCGGGTTGCCTGCCAGCTCAATCATTTCCGCCAGCTCTGGAATGGCAATCGACTCCAGCACTTCGCGGGTCAGCAAGGCTTCCGCCCGCGACGCATTGGCTTGCGGCAGACGGTAGAAGCCGGCGATTTCATGACACAGCCCCAACAACGCACCGTAGAGATGAAACAGTGCGGATTCGCGCCCGGCCTGAATCAGCGCCAGCGAATTCATCGCCCGCCCCTCTTCGGCCCTGGCCAGCGCTTCCAGCGACAAACCCGCGAAATAGATCTTCTGATTGGTACGGGTATAGAGCTCGTGGGCCATGTCGGCACTCTCCACAACGAAATAATTGCTTCACACAGGCCGGACAGTGTCATGGATCAGCCGATCCGACCGCAAGCATTAAACAAAAAGGCCGCATGAAAACCCGAAGGTTGTCATGCGGCCTTTTGTGTTGAAGATACCCAGTCAGGACACCTTCAGATCAACGCCTGCTCAAGCCTTGGCTTTCGCCGGACGCTTGTCTTCAACCGTCCACTTGCCACCGTCAAAGAACGCTTTCCAGCCTGTCGGCTTGCCGTCGACTTCGGTCTGAACGTATTGCTCCTTGGTCTTGCGGCTGTAGCGGATCACGGCTGGCAGACCATCCGGATCCTTCTGCGGCGCTTCACACAGGAAGTGATACTTCGGATCGATCTCGTCCTTGTGCGGCAGAATCTCGATCACCAGCGGAGCACGGGTCTCGCGGTTTTTCGGGAACTGACTGGCCGCCAGGAACAGGCCGGACGCACCGTCACGCAGGATGTAGGTGTCGTTGACCTTCTCGCATTTCAGCTCAGGCATCTTCACCGGATCCATCTTCGGCGGCGCCGCATCACCGCTCTTCAGCAGCTTGCGGGTGTTCTTGCACGTCGGGTTGGTGCAACCGAAGAACTTGCCGAAACGGCCGGTCTTGAGCTGCATCTCGCTGCCGCACTTGTCGCATTCCAGGCTCGGACCTTCGTAGCCCTTGATGCGGTAGCTGCCTTCTTCGATTTCGTAGCCGGCGCAATCAGGGTTGTTACCGCAGATGTGCAGCTTGCGCTTCTCGTCGAGCAGGTAGGCGTCCATCGCTGTGCTGCAGATCGGGCAGCGATGCTTGCCGCGCAGTACCAGGGATTCCGACTCACCCTCGTCATCCGCCGCGATTTCGTCGCCCGGCACCAGGTTGACGGTGGCCTTGCAGCGCTCTTTCGGCGGCAGGCTGTAGCCCGAGCAGCCGAGGAACACGCCGGTCGATGCAGTACGGATCTGCATTGGACGGCCGCAAGTGGTGCATGGAATATCGGTCATCACCGGCTGGTTGGCACGCATGCCGGCTTCCGGATTCTCCGCCACTTCGAGTTTTTTCTTGAAGTCGCCGTAGAACTCGTCCAGCACGTTTTTCCAGTCGCGCTCGCCCTGAGCCACGTCATCGAGATTCTCTTCCATGCCGGCGGTGAAGCCGTAGTCCATGAGATTCGAGAAGCTTTCCGACAGACGCTCGGTAACGATGTCGCCCATCTTTTCCGAATAGAAACGACGGTTGTGCAGGGTCACGTAGCCGCGATCCTGAATGGTCGAGATGATCGCTGCGTAGGTCGAAGGACGACCGATGCCGCGCTTTTCCATTTCCTTCACCAGGCTGGCTTCCGAATAACGGGCCGGCGGCTTGGTGAAGTGCTGGGACGGATCGAGCTTGATCAGCTTCATCACGTCGCCCTGCGCCATGTCGGGCAAAACGTCGTCATCGCCAGGCTTGGTGATTTGCGGCAGCACGCGGGTGTAACCGTCGAACTTCAGAATGCGACCCTTGGCGCGCAGCTCGAAGTCGCCGGCAGCGACGCTGACGGTGGTCGACAGGTATTGCGCCGGCAGCATTTGGCAAGCCAGGAACTGGCGCCAGATCAGCTCGTAGAGGCGCTCAGCGTCGCGCTCCATGCCGGCCAGCTTGGCTGGCGTGGTGTTGGCGTCAGACGGACGAATCGCTTCGTGAGCCTCTTGTGCGCCTTCCTTGCTGCTGTAGACGTTCGGCGACTCTGGCAGGTACTTCTTGCCGAATTCGGTTTCGATGTAATCGCGCGCCATCGCCACGGCATCAGCCGAGAGGTTGGTCGAGTCGGTACGCATATAAGTGATGTAGCCGGCTTCGTAGAGACGCTGGGCCATCATCATGGTTTTCTTCACACCGAAGCCCAGGCGGTTGCTCGCGGCCTGTTGCAGCGTGGAGGTGATGAACGGTGCCGACGGCTTGCTGCTGGTCGGCTTGTCTTCACGCTTGACGATGCTGTAGCTGGAGGATTTTAGCTTCTCCAGCGCGGCCGTGGCCTGCGCTTCGTTCAGTGGTTTGAAGGCTTCGCCTTTCTCGCGAGCCACTTCGAAACGCACGGTCGAACCTTTGGCGGTGCCGAGATCGGCATGCACTTCCCAGTACTCTTCCGGGTTGAACGCACGAATCTCACGCTCACGCTCCACCACCAGTTTCACGGCAACCGATTGCACGCGACCGGCAGACAGGCCACGAGCGATCTTGGCCCACAGCAGCGGCGAGACCATGTAGCCGACGACGCGGTCGAGGAAACGACGGGCCTGCTGCGCGTTCACTCGATCAATGTCGAGTTCGCCCGGCTCCGAGAAGGCTTCCTGAATCGCCTTCTTGGTGATTTCGTTGAACACCACGCGCTTGTAGCGGCTGTCGTCACCACCGATGGCTTCGCGCAGGTGCCAGGCAATGGCTTCCCCCTCGCGATCCAAGTCGGTTGCGAGATAGATGGTGTCAGCATCCTTGGCGAGCCGGCGCAGCTCTTCGATGACCTTTTCCTTGCCCGGGAGGATCTCGTACTTGGCTTTCCAGCCATGCTCGGGATCGACACCCATGCGCGAGACCAACTGCTTGCGCGCCTTCTCTTTCGGCGACAGCGCTGGCGCTTCGCCCGCAGCAGCCTTGCCGCGCTTGGCGGCAGGCTCCTTGCTGGCGCTAGCCGAACCGCTGGTGGGCAGGTCTCGGATATGGCCGATACTCGACTTCACCACGTATTGGTTGCCCAGATACTTGTTGATGGTCTTGGCCTTAGCCGGGGATTCCACAATGACCAGCGATTTGCCCATGGATCAGAAAATTCCTGAATTCTAGAAGTGAAAGGCGGTTGGCGCCTGACGCGGCACCGCTATATATAGTGGCTACAAGGTGAGGTCAAGCGCAGGGTTTTGCGCGCACTCGCCTTACGGCTTCGAAAAAAGGCTCGGTTCGGCTTGCACCAAAGCAAAGCGTGGGACCTGCTCCCCGTCAACCTCGACGGACTCCAGGAACATGCTCAAGGGACGCACCCAAAAGCCGTAATCGCCATACAGGGCTTGGTAAAAGACCACTTCTTCTTCGGTCTCGGAATGCCGCGCAACACTGAATACGCGGTACTGCGGACCTTTGTAATGTTGGTAGAGCCCAGGTTGTATCGGCATGCTTCGGCCCTCACTCAAATTTTTTCAAAATAAAAACAAAAATAAATCCGCAAAAACAAAAACCGGGGCACTTGGCCCCGGCTTCCATCGACGAGACGCTTAAACGCGTTCGAAGACGGTGGAGATGCCTTGGCCGAGGCCAATGCACATGGTGGCCACCCCGAAGGTGCCGCCATTCTGCTTCATCACGTTCAGCAAAGTGCCGGAAATACGGGCACCGGAGCAACCGAACGGGTGACCCAGGGCGATCGCGCCGCCGTGCAGGTTAACCTTCTCATTCATCTTGTCGAGCACTTTCAGGTCTTTCAGCACTGGCAGGGCCTGTGCGGCGAACGCTTCATTGAGCTCGAAGTAGTCGATATCGTTGATACCCAGGCCGGCACGTTTCAGTGCTTTCTGAGTAGCCGGTACCGGACCATAGCCCATGATGGCCGGGTCCACACCCGCTACCGCCATCGAGCGAATCACGGCCAGAGGCTGGATGCCCAGGTCTTGCGCACGCTGTGCCGACATCACGATCATGCACGAAGCACCATCGGTGATCTGCGACGAAGTACCGGCCGTTACGGTGCCGCCCTTTGGATTGAACGCCGGCTTCAGAGCCGCCAGACTTTCCAGGGTGGTTTCCGGACGAATGGTTTCGTCGTAGTCGAAGGTTTTCAGGAAACCGTTCTCGTCGTAACCCTGCATCGGGATGATTTCGTCCTTGAACTTGCCTTCCACAGTCGCCTTGTGGGCCAACTGGTGGGAACGCACGCCAAAGGCGTCCTGCTGTTCGCGAGTGATGCCGTGCATTTTGCCCAGCATTTCAGCGGTCAGGCCCATCATGCCCGAGGCTTTCGCCGCGTACAGGGACATGTGCGGGTTCGGATCGACACCGTGCATCATGCTTACGTGACCCATATGCTCGACGCCGCCAACCACGAACACGTCACCGTTACCGGTCATGATCGCTTGCGCAGCAGTGTGCAGCGCGCTCATCGACGAGCCGCACAGACGGCTGACGGTCTGGCCGGCCGAGGTGTGCGGGATCTGGGTCATCAGCGACGCCATGCGCGCGATGTTCCAGCCTTGTTCCAGGGTCTGGTTCACACAGCCCCAGATCACGTCCTCGACTTCGGCAGGATCGACCTTGGTGTTGCGTTCCAGCAGTTTGCTGATCAGGTGCGCCGACATGTCTTCGGCGCGGGTGTTGCGGTGCATGCCGCCCTTGGAGCGGCCCATCGGAGTACGACCGAAGTCGACAATCACGACGTCTCTAGGATTCAAGCTCATAAGTTCACTCTCACTCTAGTTGGGGGCGCTTAACCGAAGAAGCTCTGGCCGTTCTTGGCCATTTCGCGCAGCTTCGCGGTCGGGTGGTACAGCGCGCCCAAATCAGCGTACTGGTCGGCCAGGGCAACGAACTCGGCAACACCGATCGAGTCGATGTAGCGCAGCGCACCGCCACGGAATGGAGGAAAACCAATACCGTAGACCAGACCCATGTCGGCTTCGGCGGCGGTTTCGACGATGCCGTCTTCCAGGCAACGCACGGTTTCCAGGCACAGCGGGATCATCATCCAGTTGATGATGTCTTCGTCAGTGACTTCGCGCTGCTCGTAGACGATCGGCTTGAGCACTTCCAGTACCGACGGATCGGCGACTTTCTTCTGCTTGCCTTTCTTGTCGGCCTCGTAGGCATAGAAGCCCTTGCCGTTCTTCTGACCCAGACGCTTGGCTTCGTAAAGCACGTCGATGGCCGAACGACGGTCGTCCTTCATCCGGTCCGGGAAGCCTTCAGCCATTACGTCGCGACCGTGGTGGCCGGTGTCGATGCCGACCACGTCCATCAGGTACGCCGGGCCCATCGGCCAGCCGAATTTTTCCATGATCTTGTCGATACGGACGAAGTCCACACCGGCGCTGACCAGTTTGGCGAAACCGCCGAAGTACGGGAACAGTACGCGGTTGACCAGGAAGCCCGGGCAGTCGTTGACGACGATCGGGTTCTTGCCCATTTTCTTGGCGTAGGCAACGGTGGTGGCGATGGCCAGCTCGCTGGACTTCTCGCCACGGATCACTTCCACCAGCGGCATCATGTGCACCGGGTTGAAGAAGTGCATGCCGACAAAGTTTTCCGGACGCTTGAGGGCCTTGGCCAGCAGGCTGATGGAAATGGTCGAGGTGTTGGACGCGAGGATGGTGTCCTCTTTGACCTTGTCTTCGACTTCCGCCAGAACGGCTTGCTTGACTTTCGGGTTCTCGACCACGGCCTCAACGACCAGGTCGACGTGACCGAAATCGCCGTAGGACAGCGTAGGACGAATGCCGTTGAGCACTTCAGCCATTTTCGCGGCGGTCATGCGGCCTTTATCAACGCGACCGACCAGCAGCTTGGCGGCTTCAGCCAGACCTTGCTCGATGCCGTGCTCGTTGATGTCCTTCATCAGGATCGGCGTACCTTTGGAAGCCGACTGATAGGCGATACCGCCACCCATGATGCCGGCGCCCAGTACGGCAGCCTGCTTCACGTCTTTGGCGATTTCGTCATAGGCCTTGGCCTTTTTCTTCAGTTCCTGATCGTTCAGGAACAGACCGATCAAGCTCTGCGCGGCAGAGGTCTTGGCCAGTTTCACGAAACCTGCGGCTTCGACTTCCAGCGCCTTGTCACGACCGAAGTTCGCGGCTTTCTGGATGGTCTTGATCGCTTCAACCGGGGCCGGGTAGTTCGGGCCGGCCTGGCCAGCCACGAAACCTTTGGCGGTTTCGAAAGCCATCATTTGTTCAATGGCGTTCAGCTTGAGCTTTTCCAGCTTAGGCTGGCGCTTGGCCTTGTAGTCGAACTCGCCGGAGACGGCGCGCTTGATCAGCTCAAGGGCGGCATCCTGCAGTTGTTCAGGGGCAACCACGGCATCGACGGCGCCGACTTTCAGCGCGTCTTCAGGACGGTTTTCCTTGCCGGCGGCGATCCACTCGATGGCGTTGTCGGCACCGATCAGGCGCGGCAGACGCACGGTACCGCCGAAGCCCGGGTAGATGCCCAGTTTGACTTCCGGCAGACCGATCTTGGCCTTGGTCGACATGACGCGGTAGTCCGCTGCCAGGCACATTTCCAGACCGCCGCCCAGGGCGATGCCGTTGATCGCGGCAACGGTCGGAACGTTGAGGTCTTCGAAATCGCTGAAGATCTTGTTGGCTTCGAGATTGCCAGCAACCAGCTCGGCATCCGGCAGCTTGAAGTTGTCGACAAATTCGGTGATGTCGGCGCCGACGATGAACACGTCCTTGCCACTGCTGACGATCACGCCCTTGATCGAAGCATCTGCCTTGATGGTGTCTACGGCCTGACGCAGTTCGTTCAGGGTAAGACGGTTGAACTTGTTGACGGACTCACCCTTGAGGTCGAATTTCAATTCGACGATGCCACTTTCAAGAGCTTTAACCGTGATGGCTTTACCTTCGTAAATCATCAACTGATCTCCACGATATGGAAGCTGAACAGTACACGTCGGACGCAGGCAAATGGCTCGGCAGGACGTTTTTTCGTCGATGCTGACACTCATCCACCCGGCACACCCGCCAACGCGATAGTCGGGATTCTGTAGGAGCAGTCTGCAATACAAACGCTCAATTCATACGCCCGTTTGATTTGGGTACGCCACCTTCACGGAATTTCCGACAATTGTCAATCGCCCTAAATACGGGTTGAAATTCGACTTTGCGGTCATTTCTGTAGGACGCAGCCCGGCCACACACGCTTGCATGTGAGGGCATTCATAAGATTAATAGTTAGAAAAGTCGCCCTAATTCGCCGCAAGCCTTGTTTAACAGGCTACGCTGGCTGGACTACGAAGGAAAACAGGCGCAGATTTGCTGACCGGATGACGTCGGTTCAACGCCAAAAAGAATTTCCGGCCTGCCTGGCCAACCCCGCCCGATGAATCATGTCGGGCTTTTTATTGCGCGTCTGCCGGACGTTTCGCACCGTTGCAGCGCGAAAAGTCCGCAAGTCATGCCAGCGCTTTCAGCGTGGCATCAATCTCCAGCAAAACCGACGCATCGCCCTTCTCGCCCCAATAGAGAGCGATCATCTGCTTGTCCGCCTCGACTTTGAAAACGTTGCCCGGCAATTTCTCGAAATGATTCAGCAGCAGTGGATCCTCACAAACTTCCTGCCATTGATTCACCCAAACCCCCGGGGATTTCTGCCAATACGTCCAGCACGCCGGCTGCTTGCCACGGCGTGGCCGATGGTATTGCGCGCACGGGTTTGGCGGCTCCTGAGACATCCAGTGCGGCCACTCCTGAGGCGCCAGCTGCATGGCCAGACCGATGCGCCGGGCCTCGGTGCGCAAGGCTATCCGGCCACTCTGTGCACGTGACGGACGCAACCACGCCAGCGGACTCAACACCACCAGCAGGATTGACACCACCAGCCAGACCGTCATATCTCTACTCCCGTTTTGTCATGAGCCCATTGCGTCACTTTGGAACCAATGCGCTTGAAACCAGCCATACTTAACAATATTGATCCCTCACGAGGAGCACCTCATGCCCTACCACCATATCCTGGTCGCCGTAGATCTGACCGAAGAGTGCGACCCTGTGATCCACCGCGCCCGAGAGCTGTCGGTGAGCAATGGCGCCAAGCTGTCGCTGGTGCATATCGTCGAACCGATGGCCATGGCCTTCGGCGGTGACGTACCGATGGATCTGTCACAACTGCAACAACAGCAATTCGATCAGGCCAAGGAACGCCTTGAACGCCTGAAGCACAAGTACACCGAGCTCGAAGGCGCCAACTGCCACCTGACCTACGGCCAGCCGCGTCAGGAAATCCACCATTTCGCCAAGGAACAGCAATGCGACCTGATCGTGGTCGGCAGCCATGGCCGGCATGGTCTGGCGCTGTTGCTGGGCTCGACCGCCAACGACGTGCTGCACGGCGCACCGTGCGATGTGCTGGCGGTGCATCTGGTCAAGCGCTGATCCCAGGCACTTGTGAAAAGCTAAAAAAGCCCGACGCCCATCACTGGACGCCGGGCTTTTTCATACATTGAAACAATCAGGTGTCCAGTTCGGCCCAACGCTCCACCAGTGCATCCAGCTCGGCCTGCAACTGCTCCAGAGAAGCGATCACCTTGGCCGTCTCGGCCGGCGGACGCTGATAGAAGCCGGCCTCGGCCATTTCAGCCTCGACAGCAGCAATCTGCTGTTCTTTAGCGTCGATGTCGCCCGGCAGCGCTTCCAGCTCGCGCTGAAGCTTGTAGCTCAACTTCTTCTTCGCAGCCGGTGCCGCAGCAACCGGCGCGGCAACCGGAGCCGGTTCGGCAGTGACCACTGCCGAGTTCAGGTCGGCCTTGCCGGACTTGCTTTCGGTCACGCCCAGCAGACGCGGCGAGCCGCCCTGACGGATCCAGTCCTGATAGCCACCGACGTATTCGCGGACCTTGCCTTCGCCTTCGAAGACCAGAGTGCTGGTCACCACGTTGTCGAGGAATGCCCGATCGTGGCTGACCATCAGCACCGTGCCGTTGAAGGTCAGCAGCACTTCTTCGAGCAGCTCGAGGGTTTCCACGTCGAGGTCGTTGGTGGGTTCGTCGAGTACCAGCAGGTTCGCCGGCTTGCTGAACAATTTGGCCAGCAACAGACGCGCACGCTCGCCACCGGACAACGCCTTCACCGGCGTGCGGGCACGCTGCGGGCTGAACAGGAAGTCGCCGAGGTAGCTCAGCACGTGGCGGCTCTGGCCGTCGATATCGATGAAGTCGCGACCTTCGGCGACGTTGTCGATCACGGTCTTTTCCAGATCCAGCTGATGACGCAACTGGTCGAAGTAGGCCACGTCGATCTTGGTGCCCTCTTCCACTTTGCCGCTGGTCGGTTGCAGACCGCTGAGCATCAGTTTCAGCAGGGTGGTCTTGCCGGTACCGTTGGCGCCGAGCAGGCCGATCCGGTCGCCGCGTTGCAACACCATGGAGAAGTCGCGGATCAGGAACGGGCCGCCCGGATGCGCGAAGCTCACGTTATCCAGCACCATCACCTGCTTGCCGGACTTCTCCGCTGTTTCCAGCTGGATGTTGGCCTTGCCGGTGCGCTCACGACGCTCGCTGCGCTCCACGCGCAATGCTTTCAGCGCACGTACGCGGCCTTCGTTACGGGTGCGGCGGGCCTTGATGCCCTGGCGAATCCACACTTCTTCCTGGGCCAGACGCTTGTCGAACAGCGCGTTGGCGGTTTCTTCGGCCGCCAGTGCGGCTTCTTTATGAACGAGGAAACTGGCGTAGTCGCCGTTCCAGTCGATCAGGCCACCCCGATCCAGTTCGAGGATGCGGGTGGCAAGGTTTTGCAGGAAGGAACGGTCGTGCGTGATGAACAGCACGGCGCCCTGGAAATCCTTCAGCGCTTCTTCAAGCCAGGCAATCGCACCGATGTCCAGGTGGTTGGTCGGTTCGTCGAGCAGCAGCAGATCCGGCTCGGACACCAGCGCCTGCGCCAGCAGCACACGACGACGCCAGCCGCCGGACAGTTCGGCGAGGGTCTTGTCGGCCGGCAATTGCAGGCGGCTCAGGGTGCTGTCGACCAGGGTCTGCAAGCGCCAGCCATCGCGGGCTTCGAGGTCGTGCTGAACGTGCATCAGCTTGTCCAGATCGGCATCGGTGACGATGTTCTGGCTCAGGTGATGGTATTCGGCGAGCAAGGCGCCGACGCCGTCGAGGCCTTCGGCAACCACGTCGAACACTGTCCGCTCGTCGGCCACCGGCAATTCCTGTGGCAATTCACCGATTTTCAGACCGGGGGCACGCCACACCGAGCCGTCATCAGGCTTCTGGTCGCCCTTGACCAGTTTCATCATGCTGGATTTGCCAGTGCCGTTGCGGCCGATGATGCACACCCGCTCACCACGGGCGATCTGCCAGGACACCTTGTCCAACAACGGCATCGCGCCGAATGCAAGGGACACATCGCTGAATTTGAGCAGGGTCATGAGCTTCTCCAAAAACCGGGCGCGCATTCTACCTGAATCGGGGCCCGAGCAGGCCGGCAATTTCGCCGCTGACGCACTCTGCACAACAATTGTTGCGAACTTGTGCTGCAAGGCCGGCAAAGCTTTCGCCGCCTGCTGGCAAAAGGCTAAGCTACAGACAATTCAGTGCGGGTTTTGGGCCGGCACTTGTCATGATTTCTCTGCCCGGATGTCTCATGCGCAGTCGCCTCTTCAGTGTTTTGTCATGTTTGCTGCTTTCCGCCGCTGCCGTTCAATCCGCCCAGGCGGTGGACCTGTCCACCCAACGCCAGTATTACGATGAAGCCAAGCGCGCCCTGGCCAAGGGCGACACCGGCCCGTATTTCCGTTACAGCCAGGCCCTCGCCGATTATCCGCTGGAGCCGTACCTCGCCTACGACGAGCTGACCGCCCGGCTGAAAACCGCCAGCAACGCGGAGATCGAAAAATTCCTCGCCGAACACGGTGACCTGCCCCAGGCCAACTGGATGAAACTGCGCTGGCTGCGCTGGCTGGCCGATCGCGGCGACTGGGCGACGTTCGTCAAGTATTACGACCCCAAACTGAATTTCACCGAACTGGACTGCCTCAACGCGCAGTACCAGATCAGCCACAACAAGAAGGCCGAGGGCTACACCAACGCCGAGAAACTGTGGCTGACCGGTAAATCCCAGCCCGCCGCCTGCGATGCGCTGTTCGGAATGTGGGCCGCCGAAGGTCAGTTGACCGAACAGAAACGCTGGGAACGCGCCAAACTCGCCGCCCAGCACCGCAACTATCCGCTGGCCAACAGCCTGGTCAACGGCCTGACCACCCTCGCCCCGCGCGGCCGCCTGCTGGTGGACGTGGCGCAGAAACCGGAATTGCTCAACCAGCCGTCGCGCTTCACGCCGGCCGATGAA
This sequence comes from Pseudomonas sp. CH235, assembly GCF_004368175.1. Lineage (NCBI taxonomy): Bacteria > Pseudomonadati > Pseudomonadota > Gammaproteobacteria > Pseudomonadales > Pseudomonadaceae > Pseudomonas > Pseudomonas sp. CH235. The sequence continues at coordinate 38,113 of NZ_RRZJ01000019.1, read as the reverse complement.
CCGATGTCGGACGTGGTCAGCCTCGGCCTGCGCCGCCTCGCGCGTCAAGACCCGGACAAGGCCATGGCCCTGCTCGACGGTTATGCCAGCAGCATGCATTTCTCCCGCGATGAAAAAGTCGCGATCGCCCGGGAAATCGGCCTGACCCTCGCTCGGCGTTTCGACAGCCGCGCGCTGGATGTGATGACCAAGTACGACCCGGAACTGCGCGACAACACCGTGTCCGAATGGCGCCTGCGACTGCTGCTGCGCCTGGCGCGCTGGGACGACGCCTATCAACTGACCCGCCGTCTGCCGCAGGATCTGGCGACCACCAACCGCTGGCGCTACTGGCAGGCCCGCAGTCTGGAACTGGCACAACCGCAAAACCCGGAAGCGCAGACGCTGTACAAAAATCTATCGCGGGAGCGGGATTTCTACGGCTTCCTCGCCGCCGACCGCTCGCAATCGCCGTACTCGCTGAACAACAAGCCGCTGGTGCTCAGTCAGGCGCTGATCAACAAGGTGCGCAACACCCCAGGCGTGCGTCGTGCGCTGGAGTTCCACGCCCGTGGGCAGATCGTCGACGGCCGCCGCGAGTGGTATCACGTCAGCCGGCATTTCAGCCGCGACGAAATGGTCGCCCAGGCGAAACTGGCCTACGACCTGAAATGGTATTTCCCGGCGATCCGCACCATCAGTCAGGCGCAGTACTGGGATGATCTGGACATCCGCTTCCCGATGGCCCACCGCGACACTCTGGTGCGCGAAGCCAAGGTGCGCGGCCTGCATTCGAGCTGGGTGTTCGCCATCACCCGTCAGGAAAGTGCATTCATGGACGACGCCCGCTCCAGCGTCGGCGCCAGCGGCCTGATGCAACTGATGCCCGGCACCGCCAAGGAAACCGCGCGCAAGTTCAGCATTCCATTGGCCTCGCCACAGCAGGTGCTCGATCCGGATAAAAACATCCAGCTCGGCGCCGCTTACCTGAGCCAGGTGCACAGCCAGTTCAACGGTAACCGCGTGCTCGCCTCCGCCGCCTACAACGCCGGCCCCGGCCGCGTGCGCCAGTGGCTGCGTGGCGCCGACCACCTGAGCTTCGACGTGTGGGTGGAAAGCATCCCGTTCGACGAAACCCGCCAGTACGTACAGAACGTGCTGTCCTACTCGGTGATCTACGGCCAGAAACTCAACTCGCCGCAACCGCTGGTGGACTGGCATGAACGGTATTTCGACGATCAGTGATCGGGGCGTGTTTCGCCGATAGATCGACGTAAACAAAAATGCCCGCATCGAGAGATGCGGGCATTTTTTATGGCGCTCTACTGGGTCGGTTACTTAATCGGTTACTTGGTCGGTCGAAGCCTGATGACCATCACTGAACTGCAACGCCGCCAACCGCGCATACAACGGATTACTCGCAATCAGCTCCTGATGCGTGCCGATCGCCACCAGTTTGCCCTGATCCATCACCGCGATCCGGTCGGCGTTTTTCACCGTGGCCAAGCGGTGGGCAATGACCAGTGTGGTGCGGTTTTGCATCAGGCTCGGCAGCGCTTGCTGGATCAGGTGTTCGCTCTGGGCGTCGAGGGCGCTGGTGGCTTCGTCAAGCAAGAGGATCGGTGCATCCACCAACAGCGCCCGGGCGATGGCCAGGCGCTGGCGTTGGCCGCCTGACAGGCCGAGGCCGCCGTCGCCCAGGTGGGTCTGGTAACCGTCGGGCATCTGTTCGATGAAGTCGTGGGCGTGGGCAATTTTCGCAGCTTCCCGCACCTGCTCCAGCGTGGCGGTCGGGCAGCCGTAGCGAATGTTCTCTTCGACACTGCCGAAAAACAGCGCCGGAGTTTGCGAGACCAACGCGAAGCAACGACGCAGGTCCAGCGGATCAAGGCTCGTCAGCGGCACGCCATCGATCAGGATCCGTCCTTCCCGGGGATCGTAGAAACGCAGCAACAAGTCATACACCGTGGACTTGCCCGCGCCGGACGGCCCTACGAGCGCGAGGGTTTCGCCGGCGTTGATCGTCAGACTCAAGCCATCGACGGCGAGGCTTTCGGGACGCGAAGGGTAGGAAAAACGCACTTCCTGCAGTTCCAGCTCGCCTTTGACCCGTTCCGGCAGCGTCACTAGTCCCGTGGCCGGTGGCTGAATAATGTTCTCCGACCGCAGCAGCTCCGCAATTCGCTCGGCGGCGCCGGCCGCTCGCTGCAACTCGCCAATCACTTCGCTCAACGTGCCGAACGCACTGCCAACAATCAGGCTGTAAAACACGAACGCCGCCAGTTCCCCCGCCGAAATCCGCCCGGCAATCACGTCCATGCCGCCAACCCACAACATCACCGCGACGGCGCCGAGCACCAGCACGATCACCAGCGTGATCAGCCAGGCCCGCTGGAAAATCCGTTTGCGCGCGGTTTCGAACGCCTGCTCGACAGTACTGGCGAAACGCTCTTCATCCTGCACCTGATGGTTGTAGGCCTGTACGGTCTTGATCTGGCCAAGAGTCTCCGAAACATAGCTGCCAATGTCAGCGATCCGGTCCTGACTCAGCCGGGAGAGGTTACGCACGCGGCGGCCGAAAATCAGGATCGGCGCAATTACCAGCGGTAGTGCGATCACCACGATGCTGGTGAGCTTGGGGTTGGTGATGAACAGCAGCACCACCCCGCCGATGACCATCAGCAAATTGCGCAGGAACAGCGACAGCGACGAGCCGATCACCGATTGCAGCAGCGTGGTGTCAGCGGTCAGCCGCGACTGGATTTCCGAGCTGCGGTTGTCCTCGTAAAACCCGGGATGCAGGTACACCAGATGGTTGAATACCTGTCGACGGATGTCCGCCACCACGCGCTCACCGATCCACGACACCAGATAAAACCGCGCAAACGTGCCGACCGCCAGGCCGAATACCAAAAGCATGAACAGGCCTATGGATTGATTGAGCAGGTGCGGCGACTGGGTCATGAAGCCTTGATCGACCAGCAACTTGATGCCCTGCCCCATCGACAGGGTAATGCCGGCCGTGACGATCAGCGCGAGCAGTGCGCCGAAGGCCGGCCAGCGATAAGGAGCAAGGAAATGACTGGTCAGGCGCAAGGCCCGGCGGTGGCGCGAGGAAAGCATCGGGATCATTCAGATTCACGTCGTGTGCTGATGGATAGGGCCAGCCTACAGACTCAAATGGGGTGGAACTCTGTAAATCACAATGAGTCAGGTTAAATATGACCGGTCCGACTACTCCCTAGATGCTATTGGTCTAAGGTCCGGGTTGAGACAGACGGTCATTTCTGTTTGAGTGGAGATGCCGTTCCGGACCGACCGCAGGGAGTTGTCACAGCCTGGTCACCTGACGGTTTTAATCTAGGCACACAACCTGATGAGGAGACAGGCCATGTCCTTGCAAAACAGCAGCGATGACAGAATTGAAGTGATCCGCACCAAGCCCGGCCAACCTCTGGGTTGCTCGATCATCGATAAGGATGGGCGCGAAGTGCCAATCACTGAAGACATGATCCAGGACGCCTGCCGCGAACTGGAGAAGCGATTGGTCAAGCCTGCCGAACAAGAGTGATATCGCCACCGTCTTCCTGACCCGGCCCCTGCAGGCCGGGTTTTTTCTGCCCGCTGTTTATACGGCCACAGCGCCCAACGCGGTCACGATCTGGCGCAAGGCCGGCGAATCACCGTCGATCCGCACCTTCAAACCTTCGATCTCGCGTCGCGACGGATACTGTTTGCGCAGCAAATCAAACGCGGCACGTTGCTCACCGACGCTGCCCAGCAGCGTGCGACGGAAATCCGCGTCGTCCCGGCGCGGGTCGTACACGCCACGGCACAACATCGCCAGCGCCCAGGCCGGATCGCTGTCGGCATGCAGGGAAACTTCCGACAACCATGGTGCCGGCAGCAGATCACCGAGCTGAATGCTGGCGGGCTCACCGATAAATTCGCAGTACGCCTGATAGATCTGCGCGGTGCCGCGCTGTTTGCCGTCGAGGCTGTAACCGGCAATGTGCGGCGTTGCCAGCACGCAGAGTTCGGCCAGCGCGACATCGACTTGCGGCTCGGCCTCCCAGACATCGAGCACCGCTTGCAAGTCTTCACGCTCCAGCAGCACTTCGCGCAACGCGTTGTTATCCACCACCGGACCGCGAGCCGCGTTGATCAGCCAGGCGCCGGGCTTGAGCTGCTGCAAACGCTGCTCGTCGAACAAATGCCAGGTCGCGCCGTCGCCGCTGCGGGTCAGCGGGGTGTGCAGGCTGATCACGTCGCACTGCGCGATGACCTGCTCCAGACTGACATAGTCGCCGCCCTCGACCGCCTGACGTGGCGGATCGCAGACTTTCACGTTCCAGCCCAGGCCTTTGAGCACCTTGATCAGGCGACCGCCGACCTCACCGGCGCCGATCACACCGTAAGTGCGCTCACGCAAATCGACACCTTCGATTTCAGCCAGGGTCATCAGACTGCCGAGTACGTAATCAACCACGCCCCGGGCATTGCAGCCGGGCGCGCTGGACCAGGTGATCCCGGCCTCATTGAAGTAATCGAGATCCAGATGATCGGTGCCGATGGTGCAGGTGCCGACAAAACGCACCTTGCTGCCTTCAAGCAGTGCGCGGTTGACGTTGGTCACCGAGCGCACCAGCAATACATCGGCCTGTTCGACCGTGGCCCGGTCGATGGAACGGCCCGGTACTCGGCGAATCTCACCGAAACCGGCAAAAAAGGCATCGAGCAGCGGGATATTTTCGTCGGCAACAATCAGCATGGCGGGGCTCCTTGGGCGGATCGGCAGTGTAGGCGCTGGGACTGCGATGAGCCAGCAGGCTGTTCTTTCTTGATCGGTCGAAGGCGATTACAAATCCGCAACAGAGGATTTTTCCTGACCACAACGTCAGCGGCGTAGAATGCCCGGCCTTGCGCATCAACCCCTGTGGACGCTTTGCCTGTGAATTCCGTGACCGACCGCCCCGCTGCCGTTTCCCTCAACCGCCCTGCCCGGGTTCGCCTGGAGCTGAAGAATCTGCTCGGCCTGGCCCTGCCGATCATGATCGCGCAACTGGCGACCACCGCCATGGGCTTCGTCGATGCGGTGATGGCCGGGCGCGTCGGGCCGAAGGATCTCGCGGCTGTGGCGCTGGGCAACTCGATCTGGGTGCCGGTGTTCCTGCTGATGACCGGCACCCTGTTGGCCACCACGCCGAAAGTCGCTCAGCGCTTCGGCGCCGGCACTCACAGCGAAATCGGCCCGATCGTGCGTCAGGCCCTGTGGCTGGCTCTGGTAGTCGGACTGATGGCGACCACCATGCTGTTCAGCGCCGAACCGATCCTGCACCTGATGAAAGTCGATCCGGAGCTGATCGGCCCGTGCATGCAATACCTGCACGGCATCGCCAGCGGCCTGCCAGCGGTGGCCTTCTACCATGTGCTGCGCTGCACCAGTGACGGCCTCGGTCGTACCCGCCCGGCGATGGTGCTGGGCCTGTGCGGCCTGGCGCTGAACATTCCGCTGAACTACGTGTTCATTTATGGTCACTTTGGCGTGCCGGCCATGGGCGGCGTCGGCTGCGGCTGGGCTACAGCCATCGTGATGTGGGTGATGGCACTGGGTCTGGCCGGTTACGAGCGCTGGGCGCCGGCCTACAAGTCGAGCGAACTGTTCAGCCGTTTCGACTGGCCGCAATGGGCAGTGATCAAGCGTTTGCTGGCCATCGGTCTGCCGATCGGCGTCGCGGTGTTTGCCGAGTCGAGCATTTTCGCAGTGATCGCGCTGCTGATCGGCAGCCTCGGCGCCACGGTGGTGGCCGGGCACCAGATCGCGCTGAACGTCAGCTCGCTGGTGTTCATGATTCCGTATTCGCTGGGCATGGCGGTGACCGTGCGGGTCGGCCAGGCCCTCGGCCGTGAAGAACCCCGTGAAGCGCGATTCGCAGCGGGCGTCGGCATGGGCACTGCACTGGCTTACGCCTGCCTGTCGGCGAGCATGATGCTGCTGTTGCGCGAGCACATTGCGGCGATCTATACCTCTGACCCGATGGTGATTCACATCGCGGCGATGCTGATCGTGTATTCGGCGCTGTTCCAGTTTTCCGACGCGATTCAGGTCACCGCCGCCGGCGCCCTGCGCGGTTATCAGGACACTCGCGTGACGATGATCCTGACCCTGTTCGCCTATTGGGGCATCGGCCTGCCGGTAGGTTACGCCCTCGGCCTGACCGACTGGCTCGGCGAGCCACGCGGCCCGAGCGGCTTGTGGGAAGGCCTGATCGTCGGCCTGAGCTGCGCGGCGCTGATGCTGTCGATCCGCCTGACGCGCAGTGCACGCAAACGCATTCGCATCAGCCGTTCGATGGGCTGACCGGCCATAAAAAAAGACCTGCACATGCAGGTCTTTTTTTTTGCCTTCCGATCAACCGGACTTCTTGCGAATCCAGTACAGATAGGTCCCGGCTTCTTCGTGCTGCCCCACCAGTTCATGGTCGAGAAACACGCAGAACTTGGGGATGTCGCGACGGGTCGACGGGTCGGTGGCGATCACCTTGAGCAGGCCGCCGGGCACCAGGTCACGGATGTGCTGGTGCAGCATCATCACCGGCTCCGGGCAGTTGAGGCCCGTAGCGTCGAGGGTGCCGTCGACCGGCGTATTGATCATTTCACTCATGATTCACTCCTGAAACTGGCCGGCATTGTCGCCCAATGCCGGGTGTTCGGTCACCTGTCGCGCGCTCAGCGGGCTTTGGTTTTCTTCACGTCATGGCGGCGCAAATGGCAGGTCACTTCCTCGCGGTCGTGGTAAAGCTGCTTGCAGCCGATGTCGACCTTGATCCCGCGGGCCTTGAAACCGTCGGCGATGCGTTCGAGCAGGCGCTTCACTTCGGCGTAACGCTGCTTCATCGGCAACTTGAGGTTGACCACCGCTTCCCGGCAATGCCCCTCGCCGATCCACTCTTCGAGCATCGCGGCATTGCGCGCCGGTTTCTCGACGATGTCGCAGACCATCCAGTCCACCGGTTGCTTGGGCTTGAAGGTGAAGCCGTCAGCCATCAAGTGCTGCACCAGACCGGTGTCCATCAGGCTTTCGGCCATCGGGCCGTTGTCGATGGCGGTCACCAGCATGCCGCGATTGACCAGTTGCCAGGTCCAGCCGCCCGGCGCCGCGCCGAGGTCGACGCCGGTCATATCGCTGTGCAGGCGATCGTCCCACTGATCGCGGGGGATGAAGTGGTGCCAGGCCTCTTCCAGCTTCAGGGTCGAACGGCTCGGCGCCTCGCGCGGGAACTTCAGGCGCGGAATGCCCATCGGCCACATCGCCGAGTTACCGGCATCGGCGAGACCGAGGAACACCTCACGACCGCTCTTGAAGGTCAGCAGCAGACGCGGCTTGCTGGCGTCCTCCACCAGTTTGCCGGCGCCGGTCAGGGCCTTGCGCAGCGGGCCTTCGAACTTCTTGCAGAAGTTCGACAGCTCCTTGCCATCGTTGGTGTCGACGACTTCCAGCCACAGGCTGCCACAGACCGGGAATTCCGCCATGTGCGCGAGGATCACGCTGATGCGGTCGGTTTCCGGCAGATCGATGAAAAAACCGCGCGCCCACTGGCGCGGGAAGATCAGCTCGGCGAAACGCTGACCGCGCATCAGGCGTTCGGCGCCGTCTTCTTCGGTGCAGACAAACTCGGCGCAAGCGGTGGCTGGTTTGGCCTTGGCGTAGCCGGCCACGTTCAGTCGGGCGGCGAGGTCGGAAATCTCCGAGCAGACTTCGCCTTCGAAGCCTGGCCGGCAATGCATGAATAGGGTGTTCATTCTTACTCCTGGGCAGAGGGCGATCATTCATCCCCTGCGCGATGCCCAGACCTGCGTTGAAGCAAAGCCTGTCACGAAAACCGGCGCATGATAGCCCATGTCGGAACCTTGGACTTGCCCATAGAGTCCAGTTATTAGCCAGCTACTGAAAACAGGGCTACGTTGATAGCTCTGCCCGTCCCCTCAGTCCGTAGCCGTGCGGACTCAAAGGAGTGATCGTAATGCCGTCCCTCGATAGTCTGAATTCACTGAAAACCCTGAAAGTCGATGACAAGACTTACCACTATTTCAGCCTGCCGGATGCCGCCAAGACCTTGGGCGATCTCGACAGGTTGCCGATGTCGCTGAAAGTCCTGCTGGAAAACCTGCTGCGCTGGGAGGATGAAAAAACCGTCACCGGCGCCGACCTCAAGGCCATTGCCGCGTGGCTCAAGGAGCGCCGCTCCGATCGCGAAATCCAGTACCGCCCTGCCCGCGTGCTGATGCAGGACTTTACCGGCGTTCCCGCCGTGGTCGATCTGGCCGCGATGCGCGCCGCCATGGCCAAGGCCGGCGGTGATCCGCAACGAATCAACCCGCTGTCGCCGGTGGATCTGGTGATCGACCACTCGGTGATGGTCGACAAATTCGCCAGTGCCAGCGCCTTCGAACAGAACGTCGACATCGAAATGCAGCGCAACGGCGAACGCTACGCCTTCCTGCGCTGGGGCCAGAGTGCGTTCGACAATTTCAGCGTGGTGCCGCCGGGCACCGGGATCTGCCACCAGGTCAACCTCGAATACCTCGGCCGCACCGTATGGACCAAGGACGAAGACGGCCGCACTTATGCCTTCCCCGACACGCTGGTCGGCACCGACTCTCACACCACCATGATCAACGGCCTCGGCGTACTCGGTTGGGGCGTCGGCGGGATCGAGGCGGAAGCGGCGATGCTCGGGCAACCGGTGTCGATGCTGATTCCCGAAGTGATCGGCTTCAAACTCACCGGCAAGCTCAAGGAAGGCATCACCGCCACCGACCTGGTGCTGACCGTGACCCAGATGCTGCGCAAGAAAGGCGTGGTCGGCAAATTCGTCGAGTTCTATGGCGACGGCCTCGCCGACCTGCCGCTCGCCGACCGCGCAACCATCGCGAACATGGCCCCGGAATATGGCGCGACCTGCGGATTCTTCCCGGTGGATGACGTGACCCTCGACTACCTGCGCCTGTCTGGCCGTCCGCCGGAAGTGGTGAAGCTGGTCGAAGCCTACACCAAAGCTCAGGGACTGTGGCGCCTGCCCGGTCAGGAACCAGTGTTCACCGACAGTCTGGCGCTGGACATGGGCAGCGTCGAAGCCAGCCTCGCCGGGCCTAAACGTCCGCAAGACCGTGTCTCGCTGCCGAATGTCGGCCAGGCGTTCAGTGACTTCCTCGACTTGCAATTCAAACCTACCAGCAAGGAAGAAGGACGCCTGGAAAGCGAAGGCGGCGGTGGCGTGGCGGTGGGCAATGCCGATCTGGTCGGCGAATCGGACTACGAGTACGACGGCCACACCTATCGCCTGAAAAACGGCGCCGTGGTGATTGCCGCGATCACCTCCTGCACCAACACCTCCAACCCCAGCGTGATGATGGCTGCCGGCCTGCTGGCGAAAAAAGCCGTGGAAAAAGGCCTGACCCGCAAGCCGTGGGTGAAGAGCTCACTGGCACCGGGTTCGAAAGTCGTCACCGATTACTACAAAGCCGCTGGGCTGACGCAGTACCTCGATCAGCTCGGTTTTTCGCTGGTGGGCTATGGCTGCACCACTTGTATCGGCAACTCCGGGCCGCTGCCGGAACCGATCGAAAAAGCCATCCAGAAAGCCGACCTGACCGTGGCTTCGGTGCTGTCCGGCAACCGCAACTTTGAAGGCCGGGTGCATCCGCTGGTGAAAACCAACTGGCTGGCCTCGCCGCCGCTGGTGGTCGCTTACGCCCTGGCCGGCAGTGTGCGCACAGACATCAGCAGCGAACCGCTGGGTAACGACCAGCAAGGTAACCCGGTTTACCTGCGTGACATCTGGCCGAGCAGCAAGGAAATCGCCGACGCGGTGAATCAGGTCAATACAGCGATGTTTCACAAGGAGTACGCCGAGGTGTTTGCCGGTGACGAACAGTGGCAAGCCATCGAAGTGCCGCAAGCCGCGACCTACGTCTGGCAGGCGGATTCGACTTACATCCAGCACCCGCCGTTCTTCGACGACATTGCCGGGCCATTGCCGGTGATCGCCGATGTGAAAGGTGCGCGAGTGCTGGCGCTGTTGGGCGATTCGGTGACCACCGACCACATCTCCCCCGCCGGCAACATCAAGGCAGACAGCCCGGCCGGGCGTTACCTGCGCGAACAAGGCGTCGAGCCACGGGACTTCAACTCCTACGGTTCGCGCCGGGGCAACCACGAAGTGATGATGCGCGGCACCTTCGCCAACATCCGTATCCGCAACGAAATGCTCGGCGGCGAAGAAGGTGGCAACACGATCTACATTCCGACCGGCGAGAAACTGGCGATCTACGACGCAGCCATGCGCTATCAGGCCTCAGGCACGCCGCTGGTGGTGATTGCCGGGCAAGAATACGGTACCGGTTCCAGCCGCGACTGGGCGGCCAAGGGCACCAATCTGCTGGGGGTGAAAGCGGTGATCGCCGAAAGCTTCGAGCGGATTCACCGTTCCAACCTGGTGGGCATGGGCGTGCTGCCATTGCAGTTCAAGCTGGATCAGAACCGCAAAAGCCTGAACCTTACCGGCAAGGAAACCCTGGATATTCAGGGCCTGAGCGGTGTCGAGCTGACGCCACGGATGAACCTGACCCTGGTCATCACCCGTGAAGACGGGCGTCAGGAGAAAATCGAAGTGCTGTGTCGCATCGACACCTTGAACGAGGTCGAGTACTTCAAGTCCGGCGGGATCCTGCATTACGTGTTGCGCCAGTTGATCGCCTCTTAAAACCTGCAGATGCAGAAACACCGCCAATTGGCGGTGTTTCTGTTTGGGCACGGCACTTTTCTGTGGACGAAAAAAAACCCGCCGAAGCGGGTTTTTCCCAAGACCATTATCGACTCCCTGTCGGCAGCGATCCTTGCTAATGGTCGATCATCCGTGATCCTGAAACACTCCCTGTGCTTCAGTTGATGAGGCTAGATTACGCTGTGGATCCAATCGGCAATAGTCGAAATAGCTACCATCGCGTGTAAGACATTCGCCATAGCGGGCCTTCCGAAAACCCTTAGACGTGTCAGGCATCGAGCGCAGAAGCCGCCAGTTGCGCGACTTTCAGCTGTCCTTTTGCCGCGGTTTGCTCGTCATCCTCCAGAAACCATGCGGCAGACAGTCCGGCGAACGCCAGCACCCATTGCAACAGGCGTTTTCGCTCGATTCCCGCTGCTTCGCAGATCACATCGACTTGCCTCCGAAAGCGCTCGGGATCGGTGGCGGTGGGTAATTCCGGGTTGCAGATCAGGTTGGCGTAGTCGTAGCCGCGCTCGCCCCGCACCCGCTTGGGGTCGATGGCCAGCCAGCCTCGTGGGCCGAAATCGAGGACGTTGTCGTGGTGCATGTCGCCGTGCAACACCACCACATCCTGCGGTTCGGCAAGCAAGGCCTGGGCGGTTTGCAGGCAATCGGCATATGGGCCGCCGTATCGGGCTGCGGCCACTCGTAATGAAGCGAACCAAGGCGTCAGTTCCACTAACGGCGGTGGCGGCGTCAGACGCGGTGCGTGCAGCCGGGCCAAGGATCGGCACATGATCCGCGTGGCCTCGTCGTCCTCGCCGTTGAGCGCCATGTGCATCAACGAACGCTGGCCCATCGCCCGCTCCAGCAACAGGCCTTCGTCGTGATGGGCGAGCACCCGGGCGGCGCCGTCGCCGTCCCACCAGGTCATCAGCAGGTTGCCGTACTTTTCTTCGTCGTCCACCGCGACTTTCAGCATCGCCGGTGCATCGCACTGACGCACCGGCAACAGGCGGCTGCCCGGGGTGATGATCGGCTTGCCGTCCGGCGCCAGCTTCCAGCGTTCCAGCCACGGCGTGAACAGGTCGAGATCAGCCACCTTCACGCTCGCGGGCCCGGTCGCTCTCCGCGAGGAAGTGTTCAAGTCGACTCAACTGTTCCTCCCAGCCACGACTGTCCATGTAGTACGCCTCCTTCTGGCGCACGTCGGGAATGTGCGCAAAACCTGACTCGGAGACTTTCAGCAGCGTGCCGTTCTCGTAGTCCTGCAGTTCGAATTTGACCAGCGTGGTCGGTTCCTGGGAATAGTCGATTTTCGGGTTCACCGCGTACGGGTGCCAGCGGAAGGAGAACAGCTGCTGCGGCTCGACCCGTTCCACCAGCACGTTCCAGAGCACATGTTCATAACCGGGGTACGTCACCTGCCCCTGCGTCCATTCACCCGCGATAAACCGCCGGCCCTCCAGCGCAACGCCGAACCACTGGCCGAACGCCTCGGCATCGACCAGGGCGCGCCAGACATGAGAGCGCGGCGACCTGAGCATGATTTTACGTTCAAAGCTGTTGGGTACTGGTTTCATACGTCACCTCCTGTTTTGAACAGTAGGCTTGTATGACCACATGTCCAATCCGAAGTTGTATCAATCCAGTGCAACGGTCGGGTCTGATTGAAATATCCGGCAGTATTTCAGGGCGCCGGTTCGTCAGAATGCGCACGGATCAGCGCGGCGAAACTGATAACGTTCGCAGCGAACTGAACGACACAAGGACGTCATCATGCAGCTCTCTCTCCCCGAACGTTACCGTGGCGCCCTGCTCGGCCTGGCCTGCGGCGATGCCGTGGGAACCACCGTCGAATTCCAGCCGCGCGGCAGCTTCCAGCCCCTGACCGACATGGTCGGTGGCGGGCCGTTTCATTTGAAGCCCGGACAATGGACCGACGACACCTCGATGGCGTTGTGCCTGGCGGAAAGTCTGCTGAACAAAAACGGCTTCGATGCCGCTGACCAGATGGGCCGCTACCTGAACTGGTGGCAATGGGGTTATCTGAGTTCGACCGGCGAATGTTTCGATATTGGCATGACCGTGAGTCAGGCGCTGGATCGCTACCAACACACCGGAGAGCCGTTTGCCGGCTCTACTGACCCGCACAGTGCCGGCAATGGCTCGTTGATGCGACTGGTGCCCGTGGTTCTGTTTTACTTCCCCGATGCCCGAAAAACCAGGCGATTCGCCGCCGACAGTTCGCGCACCACCCACGCGGCGCCCGAGGCCGTTGAATGTTGCCAGCTGTTTGCCGAACTGCTCGGCAAGGCCCTGGAAGGTGCATCGAAATCGGAACTGCGCACCCTGCCGCCAACAGCCTTCAGCCAGCCCAAGGTGGCGGCGATTGCCCGGGGCGAGTACCTGCACAAGACCGAGCGCGACATTCGCGGCAGTGGTTACTGCGTCGAATCGCTGGAAGCGGCGTTATGGTGCTTCCAGCACACTGACAGCTTTGCCGCGGCCGTCCTGCAAGCGGCGAATCTGGGTGATGACGCAGACACCACAGCTGCCATCGTCGGCCAGTTGGCCGGCGCCCATTACGGCGTGCAGGGAATCCCATCCGGGTGGCTGGAAAAACTGCATGACGGGGAGGAAATTGCGGCGACTGCCGAACGCTTGCTCAACGCATCGAGACAGCACAAACCCTGATGGCGCCACGAAGTCGCTAAACTGCCCGGCACGTTCATTCATCAAAGCGAGATGACTCATGTCCCCACGTCTGCTTCTGGCCCTGACACCCTTTCTTTTCACTTCTGTTGCTCACGCTGCCGTGGACTGCGCCAATGCCAGCGATCAGGCGACGATGAATCAGTGCGCCGCACAGGAAAACAAGGCGGCGGACAAGGAGTTGAACACGGTTTATCAGCAGATTACCGCCCGGTTGAAGGACAACCCTGATGGCAAAAAACTGCTGGTGAGCGCGCAACGGGCGTGGATTGGCTTTCGTGATGCCGAGTGCAAGTTTTCGGCTTCCGGCGTGGCAGGCGGGAGTGTTTATCCGTTGATCTACAACAATTGCATCGCCTCGGTGACAAAGACGCGAACCGAAGCGCTCAAGCAGTATTTGAAGTGTGAGGAAGGTGACATGAGCTGCCCGGTGCCCGGGGCCTGATTTTTCCGAGCCGTTGAAGGCCTCATCGCGAGCAGGCTCGCTCCCACATTGGTTTTGTGCCGTTCACAAATTCCCTGTAGGAGCGAGCCTGCTCGCGAAGGCGTCATCCCTGACGCCGCTAATTACCGAACAAAAATCTGCGCCGTGGTAATCGCCATATCCCCACCCGGCAATTTGATGCTGCCGGTCTGTTTCATGGTCTCGGCGTCAAAGATCGCCACGTCGTTGAACGTCCCGGCGAGGTAGATTTTGCTGCCGTCCTTGTTGAACGAAATGCAGTAGTAGGAATGATCCAGTGTCGCCGCCTGAATCAGCTTTTTCTGCTTGATATCGTACTTGGCCAGACGATTGAGCACGCCGAACATCAGGTTCGGATCCTTGGGCGAGCGCATACCGCTGAAGTAGATCTCGGTCAGCGGGCCGAAATCGGTGGTTTCGGTCTTGCCGGTTTTCAGATCGACGCTGAACAAGCCGTACAGGTATTCAGCGGTGGCCGGGTCCTGCTTCTTGTCCTTGAACCTGGCGGCGGTGTACAGCAGCGAGAAATCGTGGCGGTAAGTCTGCTGGTTCCACACGTAAAGCACGTCCGGCGCGCTGTAGTTCGGGCGTTTCCAGTGACGGCTGGGGATCAGCACGTCGAACTTGCCGCTCTTCACATCGACCTTGTACACATCAGCGCCAGCCACATAGAGCGTGCCGTCATCGCCGCTCTGCATGATCGTCAACTGCCGTGGCGCCGGGAAGCTGCGCACCGGTTTGGCGTCCATCCCGGCGTCGGTGGCGTAGACATCCAGACGCGGTTGTTTGACCTCGTAGCGGTCGTTGAGCATCTGGGTCGGGTTGGCGATGGTGTACAGCTCCTTGCCGTCATGACTGACGGTGAAAGCGAACATCGAGCGCGCCTTTTCCCCCGGCTGCTGGGTGATGCTGGCGTGGAACACCTGCTTGCAGTTGTCCAGTTCGACACCGTAAACATCGGCATAATGGTTGTTCAACACGTACGCGGTCTTGCGATCCGGCGACAGCTGTACGGTGCCGGGGCCAAAGGCGTCAGGCATCTTGCAGGTCTTGTACAGGCTGTCGGTCGCCAGGTCGATGACGTGCAGGTTGTTCGGATAGTTAGTGGTCAACATGTACTCGTGACCGTCTTGCAGCGCGGTGTTCTCATCGGCCAGAACCGGGAGCGAACAGGCGCTCAGAACCGCGAGTGCGGCAAGGCCGCAGGCTTTGTTGAGGCTAGGCATGCTGGAATCCTTCTTCTTAGCGATCACTTGTCTTTCGGGAAGACAGTGCCGAGGTTGCGCCAGTTGTCGTTGGACGCCTGGGCATCCTTGTTCCAGTCCGGGTAGGTGCTCATCATGTCCGGCACCTGGGCCGGCCACCAGCACGGATCAGAGCAGCCATACAGGTCAGCCTCCATCGGCTGGCACAGCGACGACACCCCGCCGAACGCATCGATTTCCCAACCCGGGTCGGTGGTCGAGGCACAGCCGGCGACGGAGCTCATCGCCACCACTTCTTCGATGCGGTTCTCGTCCGCGGCCTGATCCAGCTTCAACGCTTTGTTATTGATTGCCTTGAGATGTTTCATATCAGTGAGCCTTGCGCGGAGTGATGTAGCTGCTGATGAACGCAGGGTTGTTGGCCATGATCCGGGTGTAGACCTCGATGCCGAAGTCGACCCAGTCACGCATCAGTTCGCAGTAGTGATAAGTCGGGTGCGCCGGATCGCCGTAGCGGGCATAACTCTCGTGGTAGCAGCCGCCGGAGCACAGGTTGCGGATCTGACAGTCATGGCAACCGGTGTTGGTGCGATCCAGGCGCTGGGACAGGAAGTCGTTCAACTCAACCTGCTTAACGCCGCTGTGGACGTTGCCAAAGGTCGGCAGCGACGAGCCGGTGAAGCGATGACACAGGTTGAGTTCGCCCTTGTGATCGACCGCCAGCATCTTCAATCCGGCACCGCACGGCAGGGCTTTTTTGTGGCCTTCGTGGATGTCAGTGATCAACTGATGCAGGTTGGAAAAACCGATGTTGCGGTGCTCCAGCGCAGCCTCCAGATAACGCCGACCGAGGCGTTTCATGCTGGCAAAGACTTCGATCAATTCGTCAGTGGTCAGGTTGAAGCTGCTGATATCGCCGGAGGTCACCGGAGCAAATCCGACCTCGGCAAACCCCAACTCGTTAAACAGGTGATCCCAGATGGTTTCAACGTCGGTGACGCCGGTGGTCAGGGTCACCCGCGCACCGACCGGACGGCTGTTGTAACGCGAAAGCAGCATTTCAGCCTTGCGCCGCACCACGTCATAGGTGCCCTGCCCGCCCACGGTGATGCGGTTGCGGTCGTGCACGGTTTTCGGTCCGTCGATGCTCACTGACAAGCCGAAGCGGTGGGCATTCAGGTAGTCCACGGTTTCTTCGGTGAGCAGCGTGGCATTGGTGGTCATCACGAACTCGACGAACTTGCCGGCCTCGGCAAACCGCTTCTCGCAGTAATCGACCATGTACTCGATCAGCTTGCGATTGCTCAGCGGCTCGCCGCCGAAAAACACCACGGTGAACCGTTCTTCGTCGGGGGACTCACGCAGCAACATTTCCACCGAGGCGATGGCGGTTTCGACGTCCATCTTCTTGCCGGCGGACGGCTTGTCGAGGTCTTCCTTGTAGCAGTAGGTGCAGCTCAGGTTGCAGCCGGTGTTGACGTTGAGCACCACGGTGTTGATCGCCGTGCGCTCGACACGTTTGACCGCGATGTCCGGCGTCAGCGGCGAGCCGTCGCTGACCAGTTCCAGCGAAATCAGCTCGCGCAGGGTCTCGTTGATTTCCTCGCCGTTGAACCGCGCGCCGAGGCGCTGGATCAGGTCTTCCGAGGAGCAACCGGGGCCGCGCAACGCATCAATGATAGTCCCGGTCAGTTCATCGCTGGCGAACAGCGAACTGCTGGGGATGTGGAACAGCATGCGGTCGGCGTCGACGTGCACTTCGTGCAGATTACGTTCGACCAGATTCAAGATAGCGCCCATTGCAAACCTCCTGTGCAAGCCCCGCTTGGGGGACTTGCGGTCATTCCGAAAAGTGTCTGAATCGCTGTCGCTCAGCTCAACTCACGTTTCAACATCAGGGAATGGGTGGATTGTTCCAGCGTTGCACGGTGACGATCAGGTGGCCTTCGCCGGTCAGGGATTTCCCTGCGTCGTCGACGGCGGCGATCACCTTGAGGTTGCCGGCATTGTTGGTGGACATCTTGCGTGCCGGATTCGGCCCGGCATCGCCCGGGGTGAACACGCCCGCGTCGGTCTGCATGGTGCCGGCGAACTTGACGTCCTCGTCCTCTTTGGCGCGCTCGTCGAAGGCTTCGACTTTCCATTGCGCCGGGAACACGCCGATGCGATACGGCTTGCCGTCGGCACCCTTGCCCCAGGCTTCGGCATCGAAGCGGCCCTGGACTTTCGGCGTCGAACCGCCGCCCTCGCCGATCCGTGCCACCGAGAATTCCGGCACCACTTTGACCGAGGCGATCCTGCTGTACACCGACAGGCTCGGGCCTTTCAGGCTGCCGACGCTGACCGCGCGCAGGCCCGGCTGGGCATTCGCTGCCGCTTTTACTTTGACCTTGATCCGGTCGGCGTTCTGCTCGACCACTTCGACCACGTCCACGCCTTTACCGAAGTTCGGTTTGCCGCTCAGACCGCTGCCGATCAGGGTCACTTCAGTTTCGCTGCCTGCCTTCACATAACCTGGCTGCACCGCCAGCAAACGCTGCGAACCCTGTTTGGCGGCGACAAAGTCCAAACCGCGCTCATCGTGCTCGGCCTCGAACATCCGGCCCTGCATGGCGTTGCCTTGTGCGGCGAACACCTGACGCATGGTCACGCCATCGACGGTCACGTTGCCGCGCCATTCGTAGCCGCTGTAAAGGATTGCGCTGCCATCGCCGTTGAACGGGCTACCGTCGGCGTACTGACCTTTGACGGCGACCTTGAAGGTGTCACTGCCATCGGCGGTGACGCTCATGGTGCCGGCCAGTTCACCCTTGCCCGGCAAGTGGCCGCTGAAGCTCCAGTCGCCCACCAGCGCTTCCGCTTTCGGTGCGGTTTTGATCCAGGACTGCCACGCCGGGTTGTCCAGCGGATAACGCTTGGCCAGCAGCGGGACCATTTCCTTGCGGGCGATATCGAACCAGTCACGATCACGGGACATGGCCTGATATTCCAGCGACGGCCATTGACCGAGGTGGAAATTCACCAGACGTTCCCATTCCTGAGCCGGACGCCGTTGCAGGGCGATCCGCGCGCCGGAGTGGCAGCGTCCGCACATCTGCGCGGTTTTCTCGTCGAACTGCTCGACGGTGTTCAACCGCCGTTCCAGTGCGTAACGCACGCCATCGGTTTCGCTGGGCGCCAGGCCCTGGGTGTCGGCGAGGTATTTGACCAGCGTGCGACGGTCGTCATCACTGATCTGCAAACCGTGCATGGTCTGCATCCGGGCGATGCTCATCAGCCAGCCTTCCGGGGTCTTGCGCTGGTGGCTGATGCGGCTCAACTGGTCGCCGGCTTCAGGGGTGTGACAGCCCTGGCAGGTTTCCTTGAGGATGGTCTGGGCATCGCGGGCTGCCAGGCTGTACGGCGAATGCAGGGCCACGCAAGCGGCCACGGCCAGCAGGCTGGCGCTCATGCCTGATCGGAGTTTTCTCTTCATCAACGTCTAACCTCGCACGGTGCTTTCTTATTGTTGTGGCTTATCGTTTTTATGGTTTCTGCCGTTCGTGGCGATGCACGAACGGAGGCAAGCGAAACGTCTGCTGTGAGCAATACACGGAGCGTGCCAGCTTGCCGATAAGCTTTTCAATCAAGCAGTTACGTGAAGATCAAGGCGAAGTGGCGGTGCCGCCGGTGCTTGCCGGCGTCCAATTTCGCGACAGCTGTTGCAGTCTGAGACAAGCATAGTTGTTGCGGCGTCAGCGACATTGCGTCACGCGACAGATGACCCGGAGCTGACAGTATCCCCCATGAAAACCTCCAGAAGAGTGACGCCTGCCGAACCCGCACGAAAACAAGCCCCGCCAATGACGGGGCTCTTGGATTGGTTGTTTACCCGCGCCTAGCGAACAGAGTTGTCCGGGTGAACCTTGTAACGCCCACAATGGTTGCAAACCATCGAGCATTCACAGTGGGCGCCGGCCTTGGCTGCCAATGCCGCGGAATCACGCTGGGCCGCTTGAATTCGACGATCCCGGTGATACGCATACATGAGCAGCATACTGACGCCCATACACCACAGCCCCACAATTAAAGCCGCCATCATTTTCCCTCCATCATGGCAACACCGAATGAGGTAACGATTACGAAAAAACTGGTTGAAGCCATCCACGCACCTGCCCGAATCGTATCGACATCGGTCAAGTCGCCGATCAATAGCGCCGCAATCCCTGTCACCAGAAATCCAGTCCCCACGCCCATCGTAAAATTGGTTAGCCATCGAATGGTTAAGTTGTTCATCGACATCCCTGTGAAGACACTGACCCGCCAAATCCGTGGCAGGAAAACCCTATACACCAAGCAACTTAGCTCGTACCTCATGCCTCCACCAGTCGGTAAAAACTGTCAGACGCGCGACTTTTCCTACACCTGAAACGGCCCGATTTCGCCAAGGCACCGTGACAGCTGTATTGGCTTTGTAGGACGCGTATCTTACTTCTCAACGGGTGTCGCGTTTTGAGACAAATTCACCCTCATTGCCACTCAAACTCTTCCTCCTTTCGCCCGTGCAACCGGGCTGTGCGCCACCTTCGAGCATTTGGCACAACCATTGCGAAAGCCCCTCTCGATCCCATCGAACAACAAGAGGTTTCGCCATGCCCCTGCCCTATCTGCTCCCTGCCACCTCGGCCTTTATCCAGCGCCCGCCACGCATGCTGATCGGCGGCGACTGGGTCGAAGCCACCGACGGCCAGACCATGCCGCTGCACAACCCGGCCACCGGTGAAGTGCTGTGCGTGGTACCGCGCGCCACGCCGGAAGATGTCGATCGCGCGGTGCTCGCCGCCCGGCAAGCCTTCGATGATTCAGCCTGGAGCCGAACCCGTCCGCGCGAGCGGCAGAACCTGCTGTGGAAACTCGCTGACCTGATGCAGCGCGACGCCGAGCTGCTGGCGCAACTGGAATGCCTGAACAACGGCAAGAGCGCGGCGGTGGCGCAGGTGATGGACGTGCAACTGGCCATCGACTTCCTGCGCTACATGGCCGGTTGGGCGACCAAGATCGAAGGTTCCAGCGTCGACGTTTCGTTGCCGCTGATGCCCGGCGATCAGTTCCACAGCTTCATCCGGCGCGAGGCGGTGGGCGTGGTCGGCGCCATCGTCGCCTGGAACTTCCCGTTGCTGCTGGCCTGCTGGAAGCTCGGCCCGGCGCTGGCCACCGGTTGCACCGTGGTGCTCAAACCGGCCGACGAAACCCCACTGACCGCGCTGAAACTGGCGGAGCTGGTGCTGGAAGCGGGTTACCCGGAAGGCGTGTTCAACGTCGTCACCGGCACCGGCATCACCGCCGGATCCGCCCTGACTCACAACCCGCTGGTCGACAAACTGACCTTCACCGGCTCCACCGCCGTGGGCAAGCAAATCGGCAAGATCGCCATGGACTCAATGACCCGGGTCACCCTGGAGCTGGGCGGCAAATCACCGACCATCGTCATGGCCGACGCCGACCTGAAAACCGCCGCGGCGGGTGCGGCCAGTGCGATTTTCTTCAACCAGGGCCAGGTCTGCTGCGCCGGTTCGCGCCTGTATGTGCAGCGCAAGCATTTCGACAATGTGGTGGCCGATATCAGCGACATCGCCAATGCGATGAAGCTCGGCAACGGCCTCGACCCAAGCATCGATATGGGCCCGCTGATTTCCGCGCGTCAGCAGGAGCGGGTCTACAACTACATCGAAATGGGCCGGGAAAGCGGCGCGACCATCGCCTGCGGTGGCGAGCAGTTCGGGCCGGGGTTCTTCGTCAAGCCGACGGTGATTGTCGATGTCGATCAGCGGCATTCACTGGTTCAGGAAGAGATCTTCGGGCCGGTGCTGGTGGCGATTCCGTTCGATGACGAGGCCGATGCGCTGCGCATGGCCAATGACAGCCCTTACGGGTTGGGCGCGAGCATCTGGTCGAACGATCTGGCGGCGGTGCACCGGATGATTCCGCGGATCAAATCGGGATCGGTGTGGGTCAACTGCCACAGCGCGCTGGATCCGGCGCTGCCGTTTGGCGGCTACAAGATGTCCGGAGTCGGGCACGAGATGGGGTATGCGGCGATCGAGCATTACACCGAACTGAAGTCGGTGTTGATCAAGTTGTAGGAGATCAAGATCAAAAGCCCACCCTCACCCCAGCCCTCTCCCGGAGGGAGAGGGGGCCGACCGAGGAGTCTTACGCTATACATCGACCTGAAAAACCTGGGCGATTATGGATTCGGCACAACGCCTTCACGTCGGCGTAACTCTTTAATATCCCCCAATCAGTCCCCTCTCCCTCTGGGAGAGGGTTAGGGTGAGGGCCGATATCCCTGACTCAACAACCACCCTCGGATCACACATCCCTGCTCTTCACTCAATCCCGCCAACACCTGATCCGCCGGTTCATCGCGCAAGCGCCGCACCAGCGGAGCCAGCTCGACACCTTGCACATGCCAGATCCCCAGCGGTTGATCCGCCGTGATCACCACCTCGGCTTCATCGACAAACCCGTCACGCAACACCGGCATTCGTTCGATCCGCAACGCGGAAAAATCCACCGCAGCATGGGCCACTTCAGCGTCCGGCCACTGTCGCCGCGCCTGCCAGAACGGCCGATCGAGCCAGCGCTGTTCATCGGCATAAAAGTCCCGACCGATCCGCGCAAAGCGCAGGAACAACTGCTCCACACGTTGCCGGTGAAAACGTTGCGCCAGCGCCGCCCGCTCAGGTTTACGCAACAGCGTGTTGATCACCACCGGCGCCTGCAACGCCGAGGACAGCGACTGAAAGATCCCGTTGCCCGACAGCGGGTCCACTGCCATCGCTGCATCGCCGACACGAATCCAGTTTTCGCCACAGACCTTCGGGGCAAGGATCGCGGTGCTGCTGCGAGCGTGCTGTTGCAACTCCAATTCCTGCCCGCCGGCGAAGAAGGATTGAGTAAAATCCGAGGCCAGACGTCGCGCGCGGCAGTAATCGAGCAACTGCGCCTTGCCCGGCAATTGGGCGCTGGCCACATCCACTGTCCACTGCCAATAACACTGACCATCGTCCCGTCGAGCCATCCACGCCCAACCGTCCTCGAGGCTTTCCACGGCACTGGCAGTCACACCCGGCGTGCCTTGCCAGCGATTGAGCAGGCTGACCGTCTCCGGCCCGCGCAGACCTTTGCCCGACGCTGGCGCCTGTCGCCCACGGGCTTCCACCAGAAAATCCGCCGTTAGCGTCTGACCGCCATCGAGTTCAACCCGATGCCCCTCAGCCGAAGAATGAACATTCAGGATTCGCCCTTGAATCACCTCGACCCCGGCCACCCGCAGGTCTTCCCGCAAACCACGATCAAAAGTCGGGCGATCCAGCAGAAACTCGATGTTCTGCGCATGCTGCTGACCGTTCCACGAAACCTGCCTTTGGGACGGCAACGTGGCGTTCGTCAAAGCATGATTCAACCCGGCACCGCGCAACGCCTCCAGCACCCGTTGCGACACGCCTTCGAGCGCCGCAAACCGCCGCCATTCGCTGACCAGCGTCACGGGGTAACCCAGTCGTCGCAGCCCCAATGCGACCGCCGCACCGGCCGGACCGGCACCGAGAATCAGGCTCGCAGTCATGGGCCGAAACGCCGTTCAGGACCACGATAACGAGCGTGCTGTTTCAGCCAGTCGATAACTTCGGCATTGCTCGCCTGCGGATGCTCCAGCAGATAACCGGCAATATGCCCGCTCAACGCTGCACACCCCAGACTGGCCCCGGACTGCCCCGGATAAGTGCCACGAACACACGCGGCAAAATCCGCCTGCGCACTATCGAGCCATGACCATTGCTCATCGGTGCAACGGGCATCGCCGGTCACCCGCAGCACCTGCGGATAACTCGCCGGAAACACCGCCGCGCCCTGTGCCGGGCTCGACGCACACAGCAACACTCCACGGGCCACCGCCGCCGCGCAGGCTTCGCGCAACAGGCTGCGATCCTGGCGCAGGCCCAGGCTCAGATTGATCAGCCGCACGTCCTGCGCCACCAGCCAGTCGATGGCCGAGGCGATCTGCAATGCACTGGTAACGCCGCGCTGATCGAATACCTGCGCCACGCAAATCTGTGCGGCGGGTGCCCGACGACTGATCGCTTCGATCACCGCGCTGCCATGCCCGAGGGGATCGTCGCGCAAATCGGATTCAGCCAGACCATCCTCCAGCAACGAGAATCGCCGCCCGGCAATCACCTGCACCCGTTGCGCTGCGGAGTGTCCGCTGTCGACCACACCAATCCGCAACTCAGGCTTCATGCAGCACCGTTTTCGAAATCAGCACACCGTCGAGCAATTCGAAACGCAGATCGGCATCGGCCAGAGTCGACGGACGATGGCTGATGAGGATCCGTGTGCGCCCGGCAAACAAGCGGTCGATGGCCTCGATCACCTCGCGCTCGGTAGTTTCGTCGACGGCCGATGTAGCCTCGTCGAGCACCAGAATCAGCGGATCCTGCAACAGCGCCCGGGCAATCGCGATCCGCTGTTTCTGTCCGCCGGACAACTGCTGACCGCGCTCGCCCAATGGGCTGTCGAGACCTTCGGGTAACGACACGATCAGGCTGTCAAGTTGCGCCAGCCGCGCGACTTCGGCGATGGCTTCGCGGCTGGCGTCCGGCACCGCGTAAGCCAGGTTGTCGGCGAGACTGCCGCGAAACAGCACGATGTCCTGACTGACCACGGCGATGCGTCGACGCAGCTCGAACAGCTCCAGTTCACGCAGGTCCACTTCGCCGAGCAACACCCGCCCGGCCTGCGGATCGTGATGCCGTTGCAGCAGGTCGATCAGCGTCGATTTGCCGACGCCGGAGCCGCCGCTCAAGGCGACTTTCAAACCGTAGGGAATCGTCGCCTCGATGCCGCTCAACGTACTTGGGCGGCCCGGATGGCTGAAATGAACTGCATCGAATCGCAACTCGCCCGAAGTTGGAAAAGGCTTCGGCGCGGCTGGTGAAAACACCGTGGGTTCTTCGCCGCGCAACTCCATGACCCGACCGAGGCTGACGGTCATGCGCTGGATCGCCACGTACAACCCCAACAAACTTTGCACCGGCCCGACCGCCATCCCCAAATAGGTGGAAAACGCGATCAGCGCACCGAGTTGCCAGGTGCCCTGCACCACCCAATAACCGCCGATCAAAAACGCGCAGGCGCGGGACAGCGACGTCAATGTGCCCGGCACAGCCTGGGTGAAAAACTCGGTGACCTGCAGGCGCAGCAACTGGTTCATGTAGCCCTGCCCGAGGCTTTCCAGACGCCGCGCTTCACGCTGCTGCTGGCCGGCGGACTGGATGAATTTCATCACCGGCAGGGTCTCGACCATGAACGACGACATGTCCGCCGAACGCTCGCGCAATTGCCGCACGTCGCGCTCGACCTTGCGCCGCATCCAGCGCAGCCACAGCACATCGAGCGGGATCAGCACCAGCGCCAGCAATGACAGTTTCCAAGACAGCGTGAACAACATTGCGATCGCCACCACCAGGCCGATCACGCTCGATACCGCCGAGAACAACGAGTCCACGGCGAAGCGCTGAATCTCCGCCACATCGCCGTCGAGCCGCGACATCAGATCGCCGATCCGCCGCTGGCCGTAGAAACTTGGCGACAGTTTTTGCAGATGCCGGTAAAGGTCATCGCGCAGGGCAAACAGAATCCGCCCGGAAAGGCGCGTGTGCAGATAGCGGTTGATCCCCGACAACGCCGTGCCGAGCAGTCCCGCGATGATCATCAACACCGCGATCAGTACCAGCATCGGAAAGTTGCGCGCCAGCAAGCCGTCGTCGATCAGCAGTTTGATCAGCCACGGCTGCACCAGCACCAGCAGCGACGCGCACACCGACAGACCGAGCAGGCCGGCAATCGCCAACCGCTGCGGCCGCACGAAACCGTACAACCAGCGCAACGCCGCTTGCAGCGCGGCGGGGTTCGAGCTGTCGATCAGCCTTACAAACAGGCGCTGCATCACGAGCGCAACTGTTTGAGTTTGCGGTACAGGGTCGCGCGGCTGATGCCAAGGGCATCGGCGGCGGCCGAGACGTTGCCCTGATGGGAATCGAGGGACTGGCGGATCATCTCCAGCTCGTTCTCGCGAATGCTGCCGGTCTGGGGTTTCTCGGTGGCGCAGAGTTCGTCGAGCATGCTGTCGGGCAGATGATCGAGGGTCAGCACCGTTTCACCGGGTTCGCGCATGGCCAAAGCGGTGCGCAAGACCATTTCCAGTTGGCGGATGTTGCCCGGCCAGTGATAACCCGCGAGCAGGCGATTGAGGTCGTCGTGCAGTACGGCGTTCGGCGCGTCGAGTTTATTCAGCAGCCGAGTGACCAGCGCGCTGAAGTCATCGCGCTCACGCAGGGCCGGGAGCATCACGCTGATGCCGTTGACCCGGTAGAACAGGTCCTCGCGAAATTGCTTGTCTTCGACCTGACGCTTGAGGTCGCGGTGGGTGGCGCAGATCAGCGCGACGTCGATGTCCTGCTCTTCCCCGGCACCCAGCGGCGCGACCTTACGATCCTGTAAAACCCGCAGCAGACGCGCCTGCAAGGCCAGCGGCATGTCGCCGATTTCATCGAGGAACAAGGTGCCGCCGTGGGCCTGTTGCAGGCGCCCGATCATGCCGCCCCGGCGCGATCCGGTGAATGCGCCTTCGCGGTAGCCGAACAGTTCCGACTCGATCAGGCCTTCGGGAATTGCCGCGCAGTTCACGGCCACGAACGGTTTGTCGCTGCGGCTGCCGGCCAGGTGCAGGGCACGGGCGATCACTTCTTTACCGGTGCCGGTTTCGCCGAGCAACAGCACCGGCAATTCATTGGCCAGACCTTGGCGAGCCATGCGCAGGGCTCGGGCGTAGCGAGCGTTGTTGCCGGCCAGTGCTTCCAGATCCGGCTGTGCCTTGGCGGTTTTCGCCACGCTGCGCGGCGGGCCGCCGAGGTTGACCGAACGCGCCGGGGCTCGCAGGGTCTTGTAGAAAAACTCACCCTTGGCGGTCTGCACACTGCCGACGCCGCCCTGTTGCAAACGGGTCAGCAATTGCACGCCATCGACTCCGAGAAACTCTTCGCAACGTTTGCCGACCAGCGCCGAACGCTCGGCCCGCAGCAACTGACAGGCCTGGGCGCTGACCGCCAGAATCTGCCCGCCGAGACTGACCGCGAGCAGGCCTTGCCATGGCGATTCGAGATACTGGCGGCGACTGTGGAAGGCGAGGACGATTTGATCGGGAAAGCTGTTGTTGAACACCCGGCTCTCGATCTGGCTGACCGCCATGCTCAGCAGCGCGGTGCTGTCGTGGACGCGGCCGAGCGGGCCTTCGCGGGTCAGGTCGAGGACGCCAAGAATTTCGCCCTGAGGGCAATGAATCGGCACCGAGGTGCAGGAAAAATCGGTGAGGCGGTCGAGGTAGTGTTCGCCGCAATCAATCAGGGTGGGCCGCGCTTCGACCAACGCCGTGCCGAGGGCGTTGGTACCACGAGCGGCTTCGCTCCAGCAGGCGCCGAGGGTGATGTCCTGCAGACCGCTGCCCTTGAGCCGGTCGGCACGTCCCTCGACCGCAAGGATGGTGGCGTCGGAATTGGCGAGGATGATCAGGCCTTCCTTGCCCTGACGTTCGGCCAGGTAATCGATAGCCGGTATCGCCGCATCGATCAGCAGGCGATTGCTCGCCAGCAACACATCGAGACTGGCGCTCGACTCCAGCGCCAACTCATGTTTGCCATTGAAATGCACGCCGTGGCTCAGGCTGCGCCGCCACGAAGCATCGATCTCCGCACGCAACACGCCATCCGGGACCTGCCCTTCGAGATGGAGTTTTTCCCGGGCCAGCCGGGCTTCGTGGTGAGACTTGGGATCGGTTGTTTTTATAAGAGTCATCAAGCGCTCCGGAGCGGTCCGCTTTGCGCTTTTTTACATCAGCGCCCTGACGCCAATGTTTACGTTAACGTCAGGGCGATGGCAAGCACCGTAGGGCGCTTGTGTTCCAGCAGGTGGATTGCCTCAGTGCTGCCACACCTCGGCATTCACGAAAAACGCCCGGGCGTTGTCTTCGAGACTTTCCAGGTGATAACCGCCCTCCTGCACGATCAGGCATGGCAGGCCCAGGCTGCGGATTCGCTCGCCCAGTGTTGCAAAACCTTCACGGGTCACGGCGACTTTGCTTTGCGGGTCCAGCTCATAGATATCGAAGCCCAACGACAGCACCAGCACCTCGGCGCCGAACTCGCGCACGGCAGCCAAAGCGACTTCCAGTTGCCCAAGGAAATCCGCTTCGCTTGAACCATGGGCCATCGGCAGATTGAGGTTGAAGCCCTCCCCCGCGCCGCTGCCGCGCTCGTCAGCAAACCCGGCGACGCCCGGATAGAAGTTGGTCGGATCGCCATGCACCGAGACGTAGAGCACGTCATCGCGGTCGTAGAAAATCTCCTGGATGCCCTGACCGTGGTGCATGTCGGTGTCGAGCACCGCGACTTTATCGAACTTGTCGCGCAGCACCTGCGCCGCCACCGCCGCGTTGTTCACATAGCAGAAACCGCCCGCCGCTTCGGCCCGGGCATGATGCCCCGGCGGACGGCACAAGGCGTAGGCCGCCGGCTCACCTTCGATCAGTGCCTGAGCGCCAGCCACTGCGCTTTGCGCCGACCAGTAGGCCGAGCGCCAGGTCTGCTCGCCGACCGGGCAACTGCCGTCCGCCAGATAGCGCGCCGCCTGGGCGAGGATGCCGCGCAAGGCGTTGGGTTCGCGGACAAAGATGTTCGACATGACTTCATCGCCCCAGTCTTCGGGGATTTCCTTCCAGCGTGCATGCGCTTCCTGAAGAAAGGTCAGATACGGCGCGCCATGCACCGCCAGCAACGGCGCGAGGCCGGCATCGGCGGGTTGCTCGACACTGAAGCCCAAGCCATGGGCGGCTTGCACCAAACGTTGCGCACGCTCGGGCACTTCCTGCGGCGTACGCATCTGCCCGCGCGAGTAATAGCTGCGTGGATGGTGGAGCAATTGTTCGGGGTGGAAAAAACTGCGCATGGTTCAGGCTCCCTGTTCGATTCGACCGGCGCGGGCCAGCACGGCGTTGAGCAATACGTCGGTGCCCTGCTTCACGTCTGCGGGCAACACATCTTCGGCTTCGTTGTGGCTCAGGCCTCCGACGCACGGGATGAACACCATCGCCGTCGGGCAGTAACGCGCGAGGTGAATCGCGTCATGGCCGGCGCCGCTGACAATCGACTGCTGAGCGTAGCCCAGCGCATCCACAGCCTCTTGCACGGCCGCCACACATTCGGCGTCGAACGGCGTGGCCGGGCTGATCCAGTGCGGGGTGATCGTCAGGTTCAGGCCTCGGCCGTCGGCGATGGCCTGCAAGCGGGCACGGACCTGTTGTTCCATGGCGGCAATGGCGTCGTCGCGGTGATGACGCAGATCGACGGTGAAATTCACCAACCCCGGAATGGTATTGCGCGAGGACTTGTTGATACTCAACTCGCCGACCGTGGTCAGGCCTTCGGGGGCAAAATCTGCGGCCAGACCTTCAATCGCCTGAATCATCCGCGCCACACCGTACAGCGCATCTTTGCGCAGCGGCATCGGCGTGGTGCCGGCGTGGGCGGCCATGCCTTCCACGCGCACATCGAGCCAGCGGATCGCCTGACCGCCCGTGACCACGCCGATGCTTTTGGCGTTGTCTTCGAGAATCGGGCCTTGCTCGATGTGCGCTTCAAAATACGCATCCACCGCGCCGCCCAACGGGCGATCACCGGCGTAACCGGTACGCTGCAAAGCTTCTGCGACGCTGATGCCATCGACATCACGCACCGCCAGAGCGGCGTTCAGCTCCATGATCCCGGTGAACACCGCCGAGCCGAACATGGCCGGGGTGAAGCGTGCGCCTTCTTCGTTGGTCCACACCGCCACTTCCAGCGGTTTGCGGGTCTGGATGTTCAGATCGTTGAGGCAACGCACCACTTCCAGCCCGGCGAGCACACCGTAGACGCCATCGAAACGCCCGCCTTCGGGCTGGGTGTCAAGGTGGCTGCCCATCATCACTGGCGCGGCGTCCGGATCGGTGCCGGCGCGACGGGCGAACAGGTTGCCGATGGCGTCCACGCTCAGGGTCATGCCGGCTTCGCGGCACCAGTGGGCGAACAGTTCGCGACCGGCCTTGTCTTCGTCGCTCAATGCCAGACGGCAGCTGCCGCCCCGGGCTGTCGCACCGATTTCGGCCATGGCCATCAGGCTCGCCCACAGGCGTTCGCCATTGATTTTCAACATGAGGTTCTCCTGAAATTCCGGGTCAGGCACGGGCCATTTCCGCGCGATGGGCGCTGGCGTGACGACGAGCGAGGGACAGCACGCAGACCAGCGAAATGCCGGCGATCAGGCTGTAGAACACCGCCATCGGCCACCATTGCCCGGTGAACTTGTGCGCGAGCATCGTGCCGATCAGCGGCGTCAGCCCACCGGCCACCGCACCGCAAATCTGATAGGCCAGCGAGATCGCGGTGTAGCGCACGCGGGTCTCGAACATGCCGCTGACGTAACCGGCGATCACCGCGTAGAACGAGGCCATGCACACCACCGCCAGCGCGATGCCGAGGATGATCAGCGGCGCCTGGGCCGAACTGACCAACACGAACATCGGGTACGGCGAGACCATCGCCAGCAGCGACACCAGACACAGGAAACGCGTCGCGCCGATCTTCTCCGCCGTCCACGCGGCCAGCGGCTGAATGCAGAACTGGAGGATCGCGACGAAGAACAGGCATTCGAGAATCAGCGAACGCGGCAGTGCAAGTTGCTGAGTGGTGTAGGCGATCATGAAAGTGTTGGTGAAATACACCCCGGCGATGCCCAGCGTGTTGGCGCCGATGCACAGCAACAGCGGACGCCACGCGGTGCGCAGGACTTCCATCACCGGCGCCTGTTCTTTCTTGATCTGCTTGCTGGCCTGCTCGCGGCTGGCGAGGAATTCCGGTGACTCGTTCACGCCCAAGCGAATCGCCAGGCCCACCAGCAGCAACAGCGCACTGGCGAGGAACGGCAGACGCCAGCCCCAACTCATCAGGTCTTCTTCCGGCAAACGGGTGACCGCACTGAACGCCAGCAGCGACAAAATCAAACCCGCCGGGCTGCCCAGTTGCGCGAACGAAGCGAAAAAATTGCGCCGGCCCTTCGGCGCATGCTCGCCGGCCATCAACACCGCCCCGCCCCACTCGCCACCCACGGCGATGCCCTGGACGATGCGCAACAGAATCAGCAGCACCGGTGCGGTTGCGCCGATCTGCGCGTAGGTCGGCAACAGACCGATGCACACCGTGACCACGCCCATCATCAACAGCGTGATGATCAGCGATTTCTTGCGGCCGATGCGGTCACCGATATGACCGAAAATGATCCCGCCCAACGGCCGGGCAAAGAAGCCCACCGCGAAGGTGCCGAATGCGGCCATGGTGCTGAACAGCGGATCGTCGGAGGGAAAGAACAGCGCGCCGAACACCAGCGCGGCGGCGGTGGCGTAGATGTAAAAGTCGTACCACTCGATCATGGTGCCGATGAAGGCTGCGGCCGCCGCACGGCGCGGCTGGTTCGAAGCGTGGGGCTTCATGGGGTCGGGCTCCTTTGATTGTTTTTTTGGCAGGAGGAAAACGCTAAATCCGAGGCGCTCTGGCGGCGCCTGTCGTGGGGTGATTTATCGTCCCGGGGCTATGATTAGTCAATTTTCTATTTATTATTCCGATTATTACCTCATCTTATAATCGAGAGTCGCCATGGCCGAACGTGATGTGCAACGCCTGCTCAACGACCGCCTCGACTGGAACCTGCTGCGCACCTTTCGGGTGATCGGCCAGGAGCTGAGCATCAGCCGCGCCGCCGCGCGTCTGCACCTGACCCAACCGGCGGTGAGCCAGGCACTCAAGCGTCTTGAAGAGCAACTGGGCCGACAGTTGATCGCCCGGCGCGGCCCGCGCTTTGCCCTCACCGAAGTCGGCGAGCAGATCTTCGAACTGGCCGGCGAGATCTACGGGCAGATGTCCCAGGTCAGCAGCCTGCTGGAGCAACCGGCCGACGAAGTGATTGGCAAGGTGCGACTGCTGATCATCAGCCGGATTTTCTCCGAGCGCTTCGATGACTTCCTCGCTGACTTTCATCGGCAGTATCCACGGGTGGACCTGGAGGTCGATGTGATGCGCAGCTCGGACATCGTCAGCGCCCTTCAGGAGAAAACCGCGACCCTTGGCCTGAGCCTCAATCGCCGCCCGCAACCGCGTCTGGAACAGCGTCTGTTTCTGCGTCAGCGCTATGCGTTTTTCTGTGGCAAGCACCATGCACTGTTTGGCCGGCAGGACGTTGGTGAAGGCGACTTGCAGCGGGAGAACTTCGTCAGTTTCACCAGTGACCAGATTGGCGGCATGCTCTCGCCGCTGACGATTTTTCGCGATCAACAGGGCTTCAGCGGACGCATCGTCGCGTCATCGCCGAGCCTGGAAGAAGTGCGGCGACTGGTGATCGCCGGGTTCGGCATCGGCTGTTTGCCGGAGCACGTGGTGGCGGCGGACGTCGACGCCGGATTGCTCTGGCGCCTGCCGCCCCACGAGGGGATTGCCGATGTCGACATTCATCTGTTGTGGAACCGCGAGCAGCGCATGAGCCGCGCCGAAACGCTGTTCATCGAACGCTTGCAGGCCTGTCTGGCGGATCAGTAACCGAGCAGTCGATCCGCGCTGTTGAGCAAAGGCTCACCGGCATTCAGACGGCGGAAGTTCTCGGCGATCTGCTCGGCGATGCAATCGTGGGAGGCCGCCGAAGCCATGTGCGGGGTGATGGTCACGCCCGGGGTTTTCCACAACGGATGGTCGCTGGGCAGCGGTTCCTGTTCGAAGACATCGAGCAGCGCCCCGCGCAATTTTCCACGGGCCAGCGCCTGTTGCAGATCCTCGATGTTCAGGTGACCGCCGCGCCCGACGTTGACCAGTGCCGCGCCGTTGGCCAGCCGTTCGAAGGTCTGGCGATTGAGGATGCCGCGAGTCTCGTGGGTGAGCGGCAACAGGTTGATCAGCAACTCGACGCCGTCGAGAAACGGGTTGAAAGCTTCGCAGCCGGCGTAGGTCTGCACGCCCGATAAATCCTTTTTGCTGCGCGCCCAGCCCCGCACGTCGTAACCGGCACTGGCCAGGTCCTGGGCAATCGCGCTGCCGAGCGAGCCGAGCCCCATCACACCGATCCGAAACTCATGGGCCGGGCGTTGCAGCGGTCGCTCCCAATGCTGTTGGCGCTGTTGCTCCAGCACTTGATCGAAGCCGCGATGAAAGTGAATCACCGCCCAGCGTACGTACTCGGTCATGCCTTGGCGGTGGCCGGGATCAACCACGCGGCACACCGGCAAATCGGGGCAAGACGGATCGTGCTCCAGGTGATCGATCCCGGCGGCGACCGAGTGAATCACTTGCAGATTGGGTAACGCGGCGAGGCTGTCCGGCAGCGGAAACCAACAAGCCGCGATCTGCGCATTCGCCGCCCGGGGATCGTCGGCCAGCACCGCCGAAAGCTGCGGCGCGCGGCGGGCAAAGGCTTCCTGCAATTGTTTGAGCAACAGCGTGTCGCGGGACATCAGTGCAACGGTGTTCATGACAGATAGGACTCGCGCTGGGATTCGATCAGGGTCAGTGCGGCCTCCCAGGCCAGGTCGATGATGTTGTCCTGCTCATCGCGGTCGAACTGTTCGGCGGTGTGGGCGCAGACTTCCGGCGAGGGGAAATGCAGTTCGCAGCCACCGGCCAACGCCTGCACTTGGGCCTGGCAGGCACGCTCCAGAAAGTGGATCTCCTGGAATGCCTGGGCCACGCCCGAACCGCCGACCAGCAGGCCATGATTGCGCAGGATCATCGCCCGGTGCGGGCCGAGGTCAGCGATCAACCGCTCGCGCTCGTCCAGCGACAGCGCGATGCCTTCGTAGGTGTGGTAAGCGAGTTTTCCGTAGAACTTCAGCGCGTGCTGACTGATCGGCAGCAGACCTTGTTTCTGTGCAGCGACGGCCATGCCGGCAGCGGTGTGGGTATGGATCACGCAGTTCAGATCCGGCCGCGCCATGTGGATCGCCGAGTGGATCACGAAGCCGGCGGCGTTGACCCGATGCCCGGCGTATTCAGGGTCGACGATGCGCCCGTCCTGATCGATGCGCACCAGATCGGAAGCACGCATGCGGTCGAAAATCACCCCGTAGCGGTTGATCAGAAAATGATGCTCCGGCCCCGGAATCCGCAGGGTGATGTGGGTGTCGATCAGGTCAGTCATGCGAAAGTGCGCGATCAGGCGGTACAGCGCGGCGAGCTCGCAACGGGCTTGCCATTCGATCGGGTCAATGTGGGCGGGCTTACTCACGAATACACCTCTTTGCTTGTGTGAAGGACGACCGGGTTGGCCCGCAGACGCGCGAGGCCACAGACACCGATCAGAGACAGGGCCGATAGCAGCGTGAAGAACACCGCCAATGGCAGCCACTGTCCGGAGAACTTGCTGGCCAACAGCGTGCCGATCAGCGGCGTGGTGCCGCCGGCCAACGCGCAGCTCAGTTGATAAGCGATGGAAATACCCGAGTAGCGCAGATGCACCGGGAAGGCCTGGGTCATGTACCCAGCGATCACCGCATATAAGGCCGAGAGAATCACCACCGCGACGGCGATGCCGAGGGTCATCAACAGAATGTTTTGAGTGCCGACCAGCAGGAACATCGGGTACGGCGTGACCATGCACAGCAACGCCACCAGCATCAGGAATCGCCCTTCGCCAATGCGTTCGGCGAGCAATGCCGATACCGGTTGCGATAGCAGTTGAATGACGGTCACCAGAAACAGGCAGTCGAGAATGGTCGAACGCGGGATGCCCTGATATTGGGTGACGTAGGTGATCATGAAGGTGTTGGTGAAGAAGAAGCCGGCCGAACCGATGGTGACGGCGGCGGCGGCAAACAGGATCTGCCGCCAGCACTGACGGATCACGTCTTTCACCGGGTACTTCGCTGTCTCGTTGTTGTCCTTGGCCTTGGCGAATTCCGGCGATTCATGCACCCCGGAGCGGATCATCAGACCGACCATCATCAGCACGCCGCTGGCGAGGAACGGCAGACGCCAGCCCCAGGCGAGGAAGTCTTCCGGCGACAGCGACGTCACCAGTCGGAACGCGATCAACGCCAGCAGCAAACCCGCCGGGCTGCCGAGCTGGGCGAACGAGGCGTAGAAGGTTTTGCGTTTGGCCGGAGCGTGCTCACTGGCCATCAACACTGCCCCACCCCACTCGCCGCCGACGGAGATGCCCTGGATCAGGCGCAACACGATCAATCCGATCGGCGCCCAGATGCCGACGCTGGCGTAGCTTGGCAACAGACCGATACCCGCCGTGGCCAGGCCCATCAGCGCCATGGTCACCAGCAGCATTTTCTTGCGACCGAGGCGATCGCCCAGATGGCCGAACACCATGCCGGCCATCGGGCGGGCGATGAAGCCGACGGCGAAACTGCCGAACGCGGCGAGCGTGCTGGTCACCGGGTCACTGCTGGGAAAGAACACCTGCCCGAGCACCAGTGCAGCAGCGGTGGCGTAGATGTAGAAATCGTAGAACTCGATGGTCGTGCCAATGAAGGCAGCGGCCGCGGCGCGACGCGGCTGAGCGGTGGTGTGCATGCAAGAACCCTGTGTATTTATAGTTTTGGGCAGGTGTCGAGGCGGCTGACGCTCGCGCTCTGTGGCGCTTGTGGGCTTTATCGCTTCCGTGACAGGATTAGTCAATTTTCAAAAACTTATCTTTACTATTAGCGTGGCTACTACATGAATACTTCCAACTCATGGGTCGGTCGGCGTTTTCTCAATGACCGGCTGGACTGGAACCTGCTGCGCACCTATCTGGTGATCGGTCAGGAAGGCAGCATGAGCCGTGCTGCTGCGCGATTGCACATCACCCAATCAGCCGTCAGTCAGGCGTTGAAACGTCTCGAGGAACAACTGGATTGTGTGTTGATTGCCCGCAGCGGACGGCGCTTTGATCTGACGGTAACCGGGGAGGAAGTTCTGCGGATTGCGGCGGATATCTACGGCGATATTTCCCGTTTGGGCACCGTGGTCGAAAACCGCCATGACGACGTGGTGGGCAAGATCCGTATCCTCACCGTGAGTGGCGTTCAGGCGCGGCATTACGATGAGTTTCTTGCGGACTTCCACGAAACTCACCCGAAAATCGAGCTGGAAGTCGAGGTGATGGGCAGCTCGAACATCATCAGTTCATTGCTGCAAAAGACCGCTACGGTGGGAGTGGGATTGTGTCGTCTACCGCAGCCCAGGCTGGAACAACGGGTATTGTTTCGTGAGCGCTACGCGTACTTTTGCGGGCAGCGGCATCGACTGTTCGGGCAGCAGAATCTGACATTGGAACAGCTGGCGGCGGAGAACTTTGTCAGCTTCACCAGCGATCAGCTCGGCGGCAATCTTTCGCCGTTGACGCTGTTTCGCGACCAGCAGGGGTTTACCGGCAAGATCGTCGCCTCCTCCACCAGTTTCGAAGAGATTTACCGCCTGATCTGTGCAGGGTTCGGGATTGGCTGTCTGCCGACTCACCTTGTACGGCGGGATGTCGAACAGGGTCTGCTGTGGCGCTTGCCGCCGGAGGATGGGGTGGTGGATTTCGATATTCAGCTGCTGTGGAATCGCGAACAGAAGATGACTCAGGCGGAAACGGTGTTCCTCGACAGCTTCCAGCACATGCTCAGCTTGCGTGAGCCTGTGCTGTGAAGCTGTGGCGGGTTAAACGTGGGGATCGCCCGGCGCCTTGGTCGGCGCCGCGTATTGCGGCTTGAGATGACCGTCCTGATCGAGTAGCCAGGCGTCCATGATCTGCCGCACCACAGGACCTGCGACTCGGCCACCGGCTTCGCCGTTTTCGATCATCACCGAGATGGCGATCTTCGGATGCTCGGCCGGGGCGAAACCGACGAACAACGCGTTGTCACGATGGCGCTCGAGGGTTTTCTCACGGTTGTAGCGCTCGCCCTGCTTGATCGCCACCACCTGCGCCGTACCACTCTTGCCGGCGATCCGGTATTGCGCACCGGCCGCTGCCGCACGTGCGATGCCTCGGGCATCGTGCATCACCATCTGCATGCCGTGGTTGACCTGCTCCCAGTCACGCGGATCCTTGAGCAGGATGTTCGGCATCGGGTGTTCGTCCACCGGCGCTACACCGTCGACAGTCTTGGCCAGGTGCGGACGGTTCCAGATGCCCTTGTTGGCAATCAGTGCGGTGGCTTGAGCCAGTTGCAGCGGCGTGACCTGCATGTAGCCCTGACCGATGCCGAGGATCACTGTTTCGCCGGGGAACCAGGCCTGCCGGCGCGTGGCGCGCTTCCAGGCCTGGGACGGCATCAGGCCGGGAGATTCCTCGAACATGTCGAGTGAGACTTTCTCGCCGAGGCCGAACATCGCCATGTAATCGTGCAAGCGATCGATGCCGAGCTTGTGCGCCAGATCGTAGAAGTAGGTGTCGTTGGAACGCATGATCGCTGCGTCCATGTCCACCCAGCCATCGCCGCTATGGTTCCAGTTGCGGTACTTGTGGTCGAAGTCCGGTAGTTGGTAGTAGCCAGGATCGAAAACCCGGGTTTGTGGCGTGACGACACCAGCGTCGAGGCCAGCGATGGCCACTTCCGGCTTGATCGTCGAACCGGGTGCATACAGGCCGCGCAGTACGCGGTTAAACAACGGGCGGTCGATTGAGTCGCGCAGCGCGGAATATTCCTTGGAACTGATACCGGTCACGAACAAGTTGGGGTCGAAGCTGGGGTTGCTGACCATGGCCAGCACTTCACCGGTCGATGGGTCTAGTGCAACGACCGAGCCGCGACGGTCGCCGAGTGCGGCTTCGGCGGCTTCCTGGAGTTTGACGTCGAGGCTCAGGACGATGTTTTTGCCGGGTACCGGATCGGTGTGTTTTAGCACGCGCAGGACGCGGCCCTGAGCATTGGTTTCTACTTCCTCGTATCCGACGTGGCCGTGCAGCTGTGGCTCGTAGA
Organism: Pseudomonas sp. CH235; assembly: GCF_004368175.1. Taxonomy (NCBI): domain Bacteria; kingdom Pseudomonadati; phylum Pseudomonadota; class Gammaproteobacteria; order Pseudomonadales; family Pseudomonadaceae; genus Pseudomonas; species Pseudomonas sp. CH235. The sequence goes on along the minus strand of NZ_RRZJ01000019.1, from coordinate 913 downwards.
AGCGTTCGATACCGGTCTTGCCGATGGATTGGGTGCCGCGGTATTCGACGGAATCGAGAGTCTTGGATTCTTTCTCGTTGATGCGGCCGACGTAGCCGATCGAGTGTGCGAAGTGTGCGCCCAGCGGGTAGTTACGAACGAATTGCGGCTCGACATCCAGGCCGGGCAAGCGGAACTCGTTGACTGCCAGCACGGCGATCTGTTCTTCGGTCAGTTCATAGAACAGCGTTACGGGTGTAAACGGGTGACGCGACTGCTTCATGGCCTTGTCGAAGACTGTGCGGTCTTCAGCGGGCAGGTGCAGGAGGCTAATGACTTCATCCAGCTCCTGGTTGACGTCGGTCGCGCGTTCGCGGGTGATGGTCAGGTTGTAGCTGGGACGGTTGTCGGCCAGCAATACGCCGTTGCGATCGTAAATCAAGCCGCGTGTCGGCGGGATCGGCAGGACATGGACGCGGTTGTTTTCGGAGATAGTCGAGTGGTAGTCGAACTCGACGACTTGCAGGATGTACAGGCGCACAACCAGGGCGCAACTGACAGCGAAGACGAACAAGGCACAGGCGATCAGGCGTTTGTTGACCAATCGCGTCTCTTTTTCGTGATCCTTGATAGGGATGGGTTCGGGCATTTCTGCAGCCACTCTTTGACAAAAAATGAGCGCCGATCCTTGGGCGTGACATCAGTCCGTTAAAAAACGAGCTGCACCATACCAAAAACGGAGCGGTCATTTCAGAGGGATTTCCCCAATGGTTGCAGTAACGGCGGTCGGACCACTTTCCTGCGGGAAAAACAAAACCCCAACTGCTTTCGCAATTGGGGTTTCGGAATTTAATCTTGACGATGACCTACTCTCACATGGGGAAACCCCACACTACCATCGGCGATGCATCGTTTCACTTCTGAGTTCGGGATG
>NZ_RRZJ01000018.1:0-107692 GCF_004368175.1 Pseudomonas sp. CH235 | reverse complement strand
CATCGCCTACGGTTTGCTTCGCTGCACCTCCTCTCGATGCATGCGGCTGCGCCGCACGGTCGCTGCGCTCCCACCCCCGGATAAATCCCTCCACTCAGCCTTCCGATGGGGCTGGCACGTCAAAAGCTGTACTCGAGCTAACGCTCATCGTGTTGAGTGGTGGGAAGCCAAGGCAAAGGCAGGCTTTAGATGTTTGCTTTTTAAGACCTGAGTACACCTCGGTATCTCACGTCGGCGTACCTCTCCCAAACAACTCGGTCAGTCCCCTCTCCCTACGGGCGGTCCGACGTTTCGGGAGGGTTAGGGTGAGGGCGCTCTTGATCTTCAGCCCCTCTTTACCGCGCCCAACAAAAAAGGCGTGATCCTTTCGAATCACGCCTTTTTCATTACAGCGGTCTATCAGCTACCCAGCGCCTTCGACGCCAGCCAGAACAGGCCGGCCGACAGGGCCACGGTGGCTGGCAGGGTCAGGACCCAGGCCAGCAGGATGGTTTTCACTGTGCCGCCTTGCAGGCCGCTTTTGTTGGCGACCATGGTGCCGGCCACGCCCGAGGAGAGGACGTGGGTGGTGGACACCGGCAGGCTGAAGATGTTGGCCAGGCCGATCAGGCTGGCGGTGGTGATCTGGGCCGACATGCCTTGCGAGTAGGTCATGCCTTGTTTGCCGATCTTCTCGCCGATGGTCAGTACCACGCGTTTCCAGCCGACCATGGTGCCCAGGCCCAAGGCCAGGGCGACCGCCAGAATCACCCAGAACGGGGCGTATTCGGTGGTGGTGGTCAGGTCTTTGCGCAGTTTGTCCAGGTCGGCTTTTTCACGCGGTGCGAGGCCTGGCAGTTTGCTGACTTTCTTCGCGGTGTCGTCCAGGCAGAGCAGGTAGCGACGCACTTCGATGCGGCTTTCAGCGGACAGCGAGTGGTAGTCCGCTACACCTTTGAGGGTGTCGAGCAGGGCGGCGATGGTCGGTTCGGTCTGTTGCGGGTTGCAACGGAATTTTTCCGGCAGGTCGCCTTCCACGCTTTTACCCAGGGCCAGGAATTCGCCCAGGGTGTCGGCGTTGCGCTTGTAGAACTGGCTCAGGTGCAGGGTCGCATCGCGAGTACGTTCGATCTGGTAAGTGGTGCTGTTCAGGTCGAGTACGAACTGCGCAGGCACGATACCGATCAGTACCAGCATGATCAGGCCGATACCTTTCTGGCCGTCGTTCGAGCCGTGGACGAAGCTCACGGCCATGGCCGAGATCACCAGGACCAGGCGGTTCCAGAACGGTGGGTGCTTCTTGTCGTCGATCTTGCGGCGCTGTTCCGGCGTCTTGTGCATCTTCGACAGCGGTCGCCACCATTTCAGGCCGATCAGCACCAGCGCGGCGATCAGGAAGCCGGCCATCGGCGAGAACACCAGCGAGGCGCCGATATCGATCGCTTTCTGCCAGTTGACGCCGTCAGCCAGTGGAATTTCGTTGATCAGGGCGTTGGCCAGGCCGACACCGAGGATCGAACCGATCAGCGTGTGCGAACTGGAGGCCGGGATACCGAAGTACCAGGTGCCCAGGTTCCAGGCGATCGCGGCGGCGAGCAGCGAGAACACCATTGCCAGACCATGGCCGGTGTTCACGTTGATCAACAGTTCTACCGGCAGCAGGTGCACGATGGCATACGCCACGCCAACGCCGCCCAGCAGTACGCCGAGGAAGTTGAACACGCCCGAGAAGAACACCGCCAAGTGAGGCGGCATCGCTTTGGTGTAGATAACAGTGGCTACCGCGTTAGCGGTGTCATGAAATCCATTGATGAACTCGAAGGCGAGGACAAATGTCAGGGCGAGCAGGAGGCTCACAAGCACCCAGGCATCCAGTCCGCTGAATAAATCGATCATGAAGGTTTTCTGACCCGGTCATAAGGGGGCGCGATTATGCCAGAAAAGACTGGAAATCGATCCCCTACCTGCTCATCGGTAACATTCTTCAACGAATTAATTTGTGTCAGGGGGCATTACCCAAGCTTTTTGCAGGGTTTTGCAAGGTGTTGATTTGGTTGATAAAAATTTGAGACGCCGGCGGATTCGCCAGTTGTCGGGAGGGGACTGAAACTTGTGTGAAATATCTGAGAAATGCGTCTGACATGCTCCAGACCTGTGCAATACAGGGGAGTTGGCCGCTGCCCGCGGGTAGCGGGCGCGCAAGGCATCGTCAGTCCACCGTGCTTGTAGCCCGGTGAGTACGCTTACCTTCGGAAGGTGCAAAGGACGGCTTCAAGGCTCTTCGGCTTTGAGTTCCTCTTCCATTTTTTTCAGTTCTTGCTGAAAGACCTGATCCTGAACGGTAGGGCGTTTACGCCAGGCTTTGCGTTCTGGTTCGGGCTGGGCGGCGTAGGTGGTGACTTCCCCGCCGTAAACTTCCTTGTAACGTTGTTCCTGGCGCTCAAGTTCCGCGCGCAGTTCGTCTTTCGTCACAGTGCTACCTGTATGAGTTGAGATAAATGTCTGGTGAAACGCACTGCAACGAATCATTTAACCGGTTCATCAACAAGCGCTTGCCCGGACAGGCAGCGGTGTTGTCGGGAAGACGGTCAGGACTTCCATGTTGCAGGCGGCTACGGCACCAGATTAAAACTGACGCAGCATCAGTTTCCTGTTTCAGCGAGCGCGCTGGCGGTGCATGAGTAATGAGCGTCAGGCGCTGGCCGGGGCCGGCAGCGATGGACATCGCGCCAGCGGGTGGCACCGTCGGCAAATAAGAGCGCGGTGCCACTGAGGTGCATTATAGCGGGCGAATCGGGATTGCCTATCTTTGCCAAGTTAAAAACGGTTCTGGATGTGTGATTGTTTTGTGACGTGCAACTTTCATCAATAGTTGCATCGCCGTTGCGCAGTGTTTGATTTCTGGCGCCATTTAGTCGGACAACTAAGGCGCTTAAACCACACCGGCGTTCCAAGTTCAAATCTGTTCCGCACAACCCAAACGAGGAGGTGAGGGCGATTGCGATTATCGGTCGACGGTTCGATAATCGCCCGGTGTTGGCGGTCTGTCGCTTGTGTCTCTACCAGCGAGCCGCTTGTATAGCCGTTGATCCGAACAAGAAAAAAGGACCCGACATGAACGATCAAATGCGCAATTCCTTCACCTCGGTAGCGCCGCCGATCGTCGCTTCGCCGGCCAAGCGTATCCAGGCCCTGACCGGCGATCCGGATTTCATGACCTCCCTGGCCCGTGGCCTGGCGGTGGTGCAGGCGTTTCAGGAGCGCAAGCGCCACCTGACCATCGCCCAGATCAGCCACCGCACGGAAATTCCCCGCGCCGCCGTGCGCCGTTGCCTGCACACACTGATCAAGCTCGGCTACGCCACCACCGATGGGCGCACTTATTCGCTTCTGCCGAAAGTGCTGACCCTCGGTCACGCCTATCTGTCGTCGACGCCGCTGGCGGTCTCGGCCCAGCCGTATCTCGACCGCATGAGCGAGCAACTGCACGAGGCCTGCAACATGGCCACGCTGGAAGGCGACGACATTCTCTACATTGCCCGTTCGGCCACCACCCAGCGTCTGATTTCGGTGGACCTGTCGGTGGGCGGGCGCTTGCCGGCGTACTGCACGTCTATGGGGCGAATCCTGCTGGCGGCGCTGGACGACACCTCGCTGCGCGAATATCTCGACCACGCCGAACTGGTGGCCAAAACCAGCCGCACTATTCACACCCCCGACGCCTTGCTCGAATGTCTGCAGGAAGTCCGGCAGCAGGGCTGGTGCATCGTCGATCAGGAACTGGAACAAGGTCTGCGTTCGATTGCCGTGCCGGTGTATGACGCTTCCGGCCAGGTGGTGGCCGCGCTCAATGTCAGCACCCACGCCGGTCGTGTCAGCCGTACCGAGCTCGAGCAGCGCTTTCTGCCGGGCCTGTTGAGCGCCAGTCGCGACCTCAGTGCGCAATTGTTTGCCTGATGAAGCTGTTCGATAAACGCACAGAGTTGCGTTTATCGAATTGACGCTAAAACCCCCGGATCATTAATGTCGCGGCAGCGTCATCCGGCGCGAATGTGAATGAGCCCGCCGGATCGTCGACTCCCATAATAATGACAAGAGGCAACCTCCCATGCGCACGTTCCCCGACTGTCGCCGCCCCCGTTCCTGTTGCCGGTATTAGCGCAACGCCTGATTTCTTCCTTATATAGTTGTGACCGTGCCGCTCTCTGGCCGGCCGCCGTTCGACTGCGTTTTCTTGCGTGGAATAAAAATAATGAACCAGCCTCAGTCCGCTGTAGGTCACTGCCTCGACGTGCAGTCCTTCATCAACGCCCAACCGATCTCGCGCTATCAGTGGCGAGTGGTGATCCTGTGTTTCCTGATTGTGTTCCTCGATGGCCTCGATACTGCGGCCATGGGGTTTATCGCGCCGGCCCTGTCCCAAGACTGGGGCATCGACCGCGCCAGCCTCGGCCCGGTGATGAGTGCCGCGCTGATCGGAATGGTCTTCGGTGCGCTGGGCTCCGGGCCATTGGCTGACCGCTTCGGGCGAAAAGTCGTACTGGTCGGCGCGGTTTTTCTGTTCGGTGCTTTCAGCCTGGCGTCGGCCTACGCCACCAATGTCGATCAGTTGCTGGTGCTGCGTTTCCTCACTGGTCTGGGACTGGGCGCCGGGATGCCGAACGCCACCACGCTGCTGTCGGAATATACCCCGGAGCGCAAGAAGTCCCTGTTGGTGACCAGCATGTTCTGCGGCTTCAACCTGGGCATGGCCGGTGGCGGGTTTATTTCGGCCAAGTTGATCCCGGCATTCGGCTGGCACAGTCTGTTGCTGATCGGCGGGATCCTGCCGCTGATCCTCACCGTGGTGCTGCTGCTCTGGCTGCCGGAATCGGCGCGTTATCTGGTGGTGCGCAATCGCGGCACCGACAAGGTGCGCAAGACCCTCGCACCCATTGATCCTGCCATCGTCGCGCAGGCCGCGAGTTTCAGCGTGCCGGAACAGAAAACCGTGAAAGCGCGCAACGTGTTTGCGGTGATTTTTTCCGGCACCTACAGCGTCGGCACGTTGCTGCTGTGGCTGACCTATTTCATGGGTCTGGTGATCGTGTACCTGCTGACCAGCTGGCTGCCGACCCTGATGCGCGACAGCGGCGCGAGCATGGAGCAGGCGGCCTTCATCGGCGCGTTGTTCCAGTTCGGTGGGGTGCTGAGTGCGGTGGGCGTAGGCTGGGCGATGGACCGGTTCAATCCGCACAAGGTCATCGGCATTTTCTACCTGCTGGCCGGGGTGTTTGCCTACGCGGTCGGGCAGAGTCTGGGCAACATCACGCTGCTGGCGACGCTGGTGCTGGTGGCGGGCATGTGCGTCAACGGCGCGCAGTCGGCGATGCCGTCGCTCGCGGCGCGGTTTTATCCGACGCAGGGCCGGGCGACCGGTGTGTCGTGGATGCTCGGGATCGGCCGCTTCGGCGCGATTCTCGGGGCGTGGATGGGCGCGACCCTGTTGGGGTTGGGCTGGAATTTCGAGCAAGTGCTGACGGCGCTGGTGATTCCGGCCGGGCTGGCCACGGCAGCGGTGGTGATCAAGGGCCTGGTCAGTCACGCGGACGCGACCTGAGTTTCATTGCAGGATCGTTCCCGCGTCGAACTGGCCGCAGAGAATGCTCCGCGTTCGGCTTCGGAAGGGACGCGGAGCGTCCCGGGCTGCATTCCCACGCAGAGCGTGGGAACGATCAGTGACGGAATGATAGGCAGATAACAATCTGTTCGATAAACGAACACTCAGTCGATTATCGGATTGTTTGGTGAAAATCAGCGGCTTAATCTTCAGTGACTCCGGCGCAGAACCTCGCGCCTTTTTATTCACTGGCGATTCATTACAAAAACGGGAGCCCGCTCCATGGCTGAGATCCTTTCGCTGCACGACGCGGTGAAGCAATTCGTCAACGACGGCGATACCGTCGCGCTCGAAGGCTTCACTCACCTGATCCCTACGGCGGCGGGTCATGAAATCATTCGTCAGGGCAAGAAAGATCTGACCCTGGTGCGGATGACGCCTGACCTGATCTACGACCAACTGATCGGCGCCGGCTGTGCACGCAAGCTAATCTTCTCCTGGGGCGGCAACCCTGGCGTGGGTTCGCTGCACCGTCTGCGCGACGCGGTCGAGAAGCAATGGCCGCACGCGCTGGAAATCGAAGAACACAGCCACGCCGACCTGGCCAATGCCTACGTCGCCGGCGCCTCCGGCCTGCCGTTCGCGGTGTTGCGAGCCTACGCCGGTTCCGATCTGCCGAAGGTCAACCCGCTGATCAAATCCGTGACTTGCCCGTTCACCGGCGAAGTGCTGGCGGCGGTGCCGTCGGTGCGTCCGGACGTGACCGTGATCCACGCCCAGAAAGCCGACCGTCAGGGCAACGTGCTGCTGTGGGGCATTCTCGGTGTGCAGAAAGAAGCCGCACTGGCCGCCAAGCGTTGCATCGTCACCGTCGAAGAAATCGTCGACAACCTCAACGCCCCGATGAACGCCTGCGTGCTGCCGACCTGGGCCTTGAGCGCGGTCTGCCACGTACCCGGTGGCGCGCATCCGTCCTACGCCCACGGTTACACCGAGCGTGACAACCGCTTCTATCAGGCGTGGGATCCGATCGCCCGCGACCGTGAGACGTTTACCGCGTGGATCAACGAATACATCCATGGCTGCGCTGACTTCAGCGAGTTCCAGGCCAAGTTGGCCGCTGCTTCGGAGGCCAAGTAATGACTTACACCACCAATGAAATGATGACTGTCGCCGCAGCCCGTCGCCTGAAGAACGGCTCGGTGTGCTTCGTCGGCATCGGCCTGCCGTCGAAAGCCGCCAACCTGGCGCGCCTGACGTCGTCGCCGGACGTGGTGTTGATCTACGAATCCGGTCCGATTGGCGCCAAACCCAGCGTATTGCCACTGTCGATCGGTGACGGCGAACTGGCAGAAACCGCTGACACTGTCGTGCCGACCGGTGAGATTTTTCGCTACTGGCTGCAGGGCGGGCGCATCGACGTCGGTTTCCTCGGCGCAGCCCAGGTCGACCGTTTCGGCAACATCAACACCACCGTGGTCGGCGATTATCACCAGCCGAAAGTGCGTCTGCCGGGTGCCGGTGGCGCACCGGAGATCGCCGGCTCTGCCAAAAGCGTGCTGATCATCCTCAAGCAGTCGGCGCGTTCGTTTGTCGACAAGCTCGATTTCATCACCTCGGTCGGCCATGGTGAGGGTGGTGATTCGCGCAAACGTCTGGGCCTGCCGGGCGCCGGCCCGGTCGGTATCATCACCGACCTGTGCATCATGGAGCCGGAAGAGGGCACCCACGAATTCGTGGTCACCGCGCTGCACCCGGGCGTGACTCGCGAGCAAGTGGTCGCCGCCACCGGTTGGCCGATCCGTTTTGCCGACAGCGTGGCAACCACCGCTGAACCGACAGAAGTCGAACTGACTGCGCTGCGCGATCTCGAAGCGCGCACGGCCGCTGCCCACGGCCAGGCACCGGGAGAAGCATGATGCGCGACGTTTATATCTGCGATGCGATTCGTACCCCCATCGGCCGTTTCGGTGGCGGTCTGGCGGCGGTTCGCGCCGACGACCTGGCCGCCGTGCCGATCAAGGCCCTGATGGAACGCAATCCGTCGGTGGACTGGAGCGCCATCGACGAGGTATTCCTCGGCTGCGCCAACCAGGCCGGTGAAGACAACCGCAACGTCGCGCGCATGGCGCTGCTGCTGGCCGGTCTGCCGGAGACCGTGCCGGGCGTCACCCTCAATCGCCTCTGCGCGTCGGGCATGGATGCCATCGGCACCGCGTTCCGCGCCATCGCCAGCGGTGAAATGGAGCTGGCGATTGCCGGTGGCGTCGAGTCGATGTCCCGCGCACCGTTCGTGATGGGCAAGGCTGATGCGGCGTTCTCGCGCAACATGAAGCTGGAGGACACCACCATCGGCTGGCGTTTCATCAACCCGTTGATGAAGGCCCAGTATGGCGTTGATGCGATGCCGCAGACCGCCGACAACGTCGCCGACGACTACGAAGTTTCCCGCGAGGATCAGGACGCTTTCGCCCTGCGCAGTCAGCAACGTACGGCCGCTGCCCAGGCTGCCGGCTACTTCGCCGAGGAAATCGTCGAAGTACGGATCGCCCACAAAAAGGGCGAAACCGTGGTCAGCCAGGACGAACACCCACGCGCCGACACCACGCTTGAAGCCCTGACTAAACTGAAACCGGTCAACGGCCCGGACAAGACCGTCACCGCCGGCAACGCTTCGGGCGTCAACGACGGTGCCGCCGCGCTGATTCTGGCCTCGGCCGAAGCGGTAAAAAAACACGGCCTGACCGCTCGCGCCAAAGTGCTCGGCATGGCCAGCGCCGGTGTTGCGCCACGGGTGATGGGCATCGGCCCGGTGCCGGCGGTGCGCAAACTCACCGAACGCCTCGGCGTTGCGGTCAGCGATTTCGATGTGATCGAACTCAACGAAGCCTTCGCCAGCCAGGGTCTGGCGGTATTGCGCGAACTGGGGCTGGCGGACGACGCGGCGCAGGTCAACCCGAACGGTGGCGCTATTGCCTTGGGCCACCCGTTGGGCATGAGCGGCGCGCGGCTGGTGCTGACTGCGCTGCATCAGCTGGAAAAGACCGGTGGCAAGAAAGGTCTGGCGACCATGTGCGTCGGTGTCGGCCAGGGTCTGGCCCTGGCCATCGAACGCGTCTGACGCAAGCCGTGACGAAAAAGAACAGAGGAAAGCGAAATGACTGACAAGCCTGGTTACCGCCGCCCGCAGGAAGGCACCCAGCCGCCGTACCTGCACCCGACCTATCAATCCACCAATCTGCGCTCGCCGTCCAAGCCGTTGGTGTTTCTGCCGCACTCGCTGTCGGAAATCACCGGGCCGACCATCGGTGCCGAGCGTGTGGCCGATACCGACAACGATTTGACCGCCCAGCATCAGGGCGAACCGCTCGGTGAGCGGATCATCATTCACGGGCGTGTGCTCGACGAAGACGGTCTGCCGGTGCCGGGGATTCTGGTGGAGATCTGGCAGGCCAACGCCGCCGGTCGCTACAACCATGCCCGTGACCTGCACGACGCACCGCTGGATCCGAACTTCACCGGCACCGGCCGCACCGTGACCGACGCCGACGGCTGGTATCAGTTCCAGACCATCAAGCCCGGCGCCTATCCGTGGGGCAACCACCACAATGCCTGGCGTCCGGCCCATGTGCATTTCTCGCTGTTCGGGCCGAGCATCCTGACGCGCCTGGTCACGCAAATGTATTTCCCCGGCGACCCGCTGCTGGCCTACGACCCGATCTACAACTGCGTGCCGGACACCTCGGCCAAGGAACGCCTGATCGCCGCTTTCGATCTGGAAAAAACCATTCCGTCCTACGCCCTCGCTTATCGCTGGGACATCGTGCTGCGCGGCCGCGAAGCCACGCCGATGGAGAAATGAGATGACCCTGACTGCGACCACGTCCCATACCGTCGGGCCGTATTACCACATCGGCCTGACCTGGCTGAACCGTGAAAACCTCGCCAACGAACTGACCCTCGGCCAGCGTGTGGCGATCACCGGGCAAGTGGTGGACGGCAACGGCGATGTCGTCAACGACGCCATGCTCGAAGTCTGGCAGGCCAACGCCGCCGGCAAATATGACCACCCGGAAGACGAGCAGGCCAAGCCGCTCGACCCGAATTTCGAAGGCTTCGGCCGGGTGCCGGTGGATGCGGAAGGGCGCTTTCGTTTCACCACCATCAAGCCGGGCACGGTTGAAGGCCTCAAGGGCTCGACCCAGGCGCCGCATTTGGTGGTGCTGGTGTTTGCGCGCGGGTTGGTGAAGCACTTGCTGACGCGGATTTACTTCGAGGGCGATCCGGCGAACGTCAATGATCCGCTGCTCGAATGCGTACCGGCCGAGCGCCGCGATACGTTGCTGGCGAAGCCGGACGCGGCGGGTGTCTATCAGTGGAATGTGATCCTGCAGGGCACTGATGCCGAGACGGTGTTCTTCGATTACTGAACCGGATACTGATCGTTCCCACGCTCTGCGTGGGAATGCATACCGTGACGCTCCGCGTCACATTGGACGCAGAGCGTCCATGGCGGCATTCCCACGCGGAGCGTGGGAACGATCAGAGATCGGGTCTGGCTGGTGATCCAATGTGGAACGGGGCTGTTGCAAAGTGTGTCTAGACTCTCACTGTCCCTATCGAGTGAAAAACAATGACAACCCTCACCTCCCATTACACCGGTGAAGAGCGCAGCAAGCGCATCTTTGCCATTGTCGGCGCGTCGTCCGGCAACCTCGTCGAATGGTTCGACTTCTACGTCTACGCCTTCTGCGCGATCTATTTCGCCCCGGCGTTTTTCCCCTCCGACAACCCCACGGTGCAGTTGGTCAACACGGCAGGCGTATTCGCCGCCGGGTTCCTGATGCGACCGATCGGCGGCTGGATTTTCGGCCGGGTCGCGGACAAGCACGGGCGCAAGAACTCGATGCTGATCTCGATCCTGATGATGTGCTTCGGCTCGTTGCTGATCGCCTGTCTGCCGACCTACAAGGACATCGGCGTCTGGGCGCCGCTGCTGCTGTTGTTCGCGCGCTTGCTGCAAGGCCTGTCGGTGGGCGGTGAGTACGGCACCACCGCGACCTACATGAGCGAAGTCGCGCTCAAGGGCCAGCGCGGGTTCTTCGCCTCGTTCCAGTACGTGACCCTGATCGGCGGGCAACTGCTGGCGGTGCTGCTGGTGGTGATCCTGCAACAGTTCCTCTCTGAAGAAGAATTGCGTGCCTACGGCTGGCGGATTCCATTTGTGGTCGGCGCGGCCGCTGCGCTGATTTCGCTGTTCCTGCGCCGCTCGCTGAAAGAAACCACCAGCAAGGAAATGCGCGAGAACAAGGACGCCGGCAGCATCCGCGCACTGTTCCGCGATCACAAGGCTGCGTTCATCACCGTGCTCGGCTACACCGCCGGCGGCTCGCTGATTTTCTACACCTTCACCACGTACATGCAGAAGTACCTGGTGAACACCGCCGGCATGCACGCCAAGACCGCCAGCTACATCATGACCGGCGCGCTGTTCCTGTACATGTGCATGCAGCCGCTGTTCGGCATGCTCGCCGACAAGATCGGCCGGCGTAACTCGATGCTCTGGTTCGGCGGCCTCGGCACGTTGTTCACAGTGCCGATCCTGCTCAGCCTGAAAAGTGTCGGCAGCCCGTTCCTGGCCTTTGTGCTGATTACCATGGCGCTGGCGATCGTCAGTTTCTACACCTCGATCAGCGGTCTGGTGAAAGCCGAGATGTTCCCGCCGGAAGTCCGCGCCCTCGGCGTCGGCCTGGCCTATGCGGTGGCCAACGCGATTTTCGGCGGTTCGGCAGAATACGTGGCCCTGAGCCTCAAGGCTGGCGGAATGGAAAACGCGTTCTACTGGTATGTCACGATCATGATGGCCGTGGCGTTCCTGTTCAGCCTGCGCCTGCCCAAAGAAGCGAAGTATTTGCACCACGATCTTTAAACCGATGCGCGCGGGCCATAACGGCCCGCGCCGGCAAGGACTGTTTATGACTCAGCGACCGGGCAATCAGTTGTTCGATGCCTACTTTACTGCCCGCGATATGCGCGACGTGTTCTGCGATCAGGGCCGGGTGCAGGCGATGCTCGACTTCGAAGCGGCGCTGGCCCGGGCCGAAGCGCGGGTCGGGTTGATTCCGGCGGGTGCTGTCGCGCCGATTGAAAATGCCTGCCGCGCCGGGCTGTTTGATTTCGCCGCACTGGGCGAGGCGATTGCCACGGCCGGCAATTCGGCGATTCCGCTGGTCAAGGCCTTGGGCAAACAGATCGCCGCGACCGATGCCGAAGCCGAGCGCTACGTGCATCTGGGCGCCACCAGCCAGGACGTGATGGATTCCGGGTTGGTGCTGCAATTGCGTCAGGCGCTGGAATTGATTGAAAGGGAGCTGGCGCAACTGGCTGGCTCCCTCGCCACTCAGGCGCCGCGCCACGCCGCGACGCCGCTGGCCGGACGTACCTGGCTGCAACATGCGACGCCGGTGACGCTCGGCATGAAGATCGCCGGTTGGCTCGGTGCGATCACGCGCAGCCGTCAGCGTCTGCGCGAGCTCAAACCGCGACTGCTGGTGCTGCAATTCGGCGGCGCGTCCGGCACCCTCGCGGCGCTCGGCGAACAGGCGTTGCCGATCGCCCAGGCGCTGGCCGAAGAACTGAATCTGACCCTGCCGGAACAACCCTGGCACACCCAGCGCGATCGCATCGTCGAGTTCGGCGCGGTGCTCGGTCTGATCGCCGGCAGCCTCGGCAAATTCGGCCGCGACATCAGCCTGTTGATGCAGACCGAAGCGGCGGAAGTGTTCGAACCGTCGGCGCCGGGCAAGGGCGGTTCCTCGACCATGCCGCACAAACGCAATCCGGTGGGCGCGGCGGTGTTGATCGGCGCCGCCACCCGCGTTCCGGGGCTGGTCTCGACGCTGTTCAGCGCCATGCCTCAGGAGCACGAACGCAGCCTTGGTCTGTGGCACGCCGAATGGGAAACCCTGCCGGAGATCTGCTGCCTGGTGTCGGGCGCGCTGCAACAGGCGCGGCTGCTGGCCGACGGTCTGGAGGTCGATGCCGCGCGCATGGCCCGCAACCTGGAACTGACTCAAGGCCTGGTGCTGGCCGAAGCGGTGAGCATCGTGCTCGCGCAACGGGTCGGCCGCGACACTGCGCATCATCTGCTCGAACAATGCTGCAAACGAGCGGTGGCCGAACAGCGTCATCTGCGAGCGGTCCTCGGTGACGAGCCGCAGGTGACCGCCGAACTGAGCGCAACCGAACTGGATCATCTGCTCGATCCCGCCCATTACCTCGGTCAGGCACAGGTCTGGGTCGAGCGGGCAGTGGCCGAACACAACGCATTGTCTGACTGAAAGGAGAGGGCTGTGGCTTTCGTTCAACTCGCCGATGGCGAACTGCATTACACATTGGAAGGCCCGGTCGATGCGCCGGTGCTGGTGCTGTCGAACTCGCTGGGCACCGACCTGCACATGTGGGACGTGCAGATGCCGGCCTTCACCGAACATTTTCGCGTGCTGCGTTTCGATACTCGCGGGCACGGCCAGTCGCTGGTGACGCCGGGCCCTTACAGCATCGAGCAACTGGGCCGCGACGTGCTGGCGTTGCTGGATGCGCTGCACATTGAACGCGCGCATTTCTGCGGTCTGTCGATGGGCGGCCTGATCGGCCAGTGGCTGGGGATCAACGCCGGCCAGCGGTTGAACAAACTGATCGTTTGCAACACCGCGGCAAAAATCGGCGATCCGTCGGTGTGGAACCCGCGCATCGAAACCGTGCTGCGTGACGGCCCGGCGGCGATGGTCGCGTTGCGTGATGCATCGATTGCCCGCTGGTTTACTCCGGACTTTTCGGCAGCCAACCCGGCAGCCGCGAAGCAGATCACCGACATGCTGGCCGGGACCAATCCTGAAGGTTACGCCGCCAACTGCGCAGCGGTGCGCGATGCGGATTTCCGCGAGCAGTTGGCGTCGATCACGGTGCCGCTGCTGGTGATCGCCGGTACCGAAGATGCGGTGACGCCACCGTCCGGCGGGCATTTCATTCAGGAACATGTGCGTGGCGCCGAGTACGCCGAGTTTTATGCGGCGCACCTTTCCAACGTTCAGGCTGGCGACGCGTTCAGCGATCGCGTGCTGACCTTTTTGCTGGCCGATTGAGGGGATTTCCGTGGACGAGAAACAACGTTACGACGACGGCATGCAAGTGCGCCGCGCGGTGCTTGGCGACGCTCATGTCGATCGCAGCCTGACCACGCTGACCGAGTTCAACTCGGAGTTCCAGGAGATGATCACCCGTCACGCCTGGGGCGACATCTGGACCCGCCCGGGCCTGCCACGCCATACCCGTAGCCTGATCACCATCGCCATGCTGATCGGCATGAATCGCGAAGGTGAACTCAAGTTGCACCTGCGGGCGGCGGCCAACAATGGCGTGAGTCGCGGCGAGATCAAGGAAGTGATCATGCAGAGCGCGATCTACTGCGGGATTCCGGCGGCGAATGCGACCTTTCATCTGGCCGAGTCGGTGTGGGATGAGCTGGGTACCGAATCCCGGGATTAACGGCGACTGAGCGGACGCCATCGCTGGCAGGCTAGCTCCCACAGTGAAATGCGGTCCATTGTGGGAGCTAGCCTGCTAGCGATGGCGGTATTTGCCGCGCCGATTCAAACCTTGGCGACAATGAAAATCCGCTTGAACGCAAACAACGTATGTCCGTTTTTCTCCTGCGGATAATGCGCGTGCACCCGCATCAGGTAGTGATAAATAAAGCGCGCCTGTTCCTCTGACGTCAGTCCCTGCATCACCGGCCGCAGCGCCGACACCTTCACCCAGTCATAAACCGGCGACTTGCCGTCGACCACCTGCAATTGCTCTGTTTCCCAGATATCCAGTGACTGGGTCAGCGGGGCCAGCAGCCGGTAGTAAGCCTCCAGCGACAACAACGGCCGCGCGGCCATGCGCTGGCGCAATTGTGCAGTGCCGATGGGGCGACCGCAGGGTCCGGCGTCGTCGAGGGTGTCGAGCATCAGCTGATACCACAGCGCATCACGCCAGTCCGGCATGTGCGCGGCGAGGCACCCGCCAGGGTTGAGGTGGCGAAGCAGTCCCGGCAACAGCGTTTGATGGTCATCGATGAAATGCAGCACGGCCGCGGCGAACAACAGGTCGGCCGGCTTGCGGGGTTTCCAGTGCTGCAGTTCGGCGTGTTGCCAGCGCGCCTTGATCGGCAGGCAACGGGCGACCTCAAGCATGTCTTTCGAACTGTCGATGCCTTTGATATCTGCCTGCGGCCAGCGATCGGCCAGAACCTTGGTGGCAATCCCGGTGCCGCAACCGAGGTCGTAAATGCGCTGAGGATTGTGCAGGTCGACGCGGCTGAGCAACTCATCGACTGGTTGTTGCCTGAGACGGGAAAATTGCTGGTACGCCCGGGCGTCCCAGTCTTTGTCGACGGGAGCCGGTTTGAGTCGGGTGATCATGAGGTCGTCCTCCGGTGATCAGCAGGGTCTTCCGATGACAACCTGGCCAAGTCTTGGGGACCGACATCAACAGATAACGGAAGCGAAGAGGGTGGAGCACCTGAGTCCTTCAGGTTTTTCCACTTTAAATGATGGCTGGCGTAACGCCAGCCATTCGGACAGGCGGCTTAGAGCAAACTGATCGGATAGCTGACGATCAGGCGGTTCTCGTCGAACTCGTTGTTGCTGAAGTCGCGGCGCATGGTCGAGTTGCGCCATCTGACGTTCAGGTTCTTCAGCGCACCGCTCTGCACGGTGTAGCCCAGTTCCGATTCGCGGCCCCATTCCTTGCCGTCGGTGATGGTGCCTGTGTGCACGTTGTCGCCACTGATGTAACGGTTCATCAGGGTCAGGCCGGGGATGCCCAGGGCAACGAAGTTGTAGTCGTGACGCACCTGCCAGGAGCGTTCCTGCGCGTTGTCGTAGCTGGCGTTGTAGCTGTCGTTGGCCAGGGTGCCGCCGCTGGTGCCGTTGACGCGCATCCAGGCGCTGTCGCCGGTGAGTTTTTGCAGGCCGACGTAGAAGGTGTGGCCACCGTATTTTGCCGAGAACAGGCCTGACCAGGTCTTGTTGTCGAGGTCGCCGGCGCGGGCACTGCCGTCGTCCTTGCCGTAGAAGAAGCCGAGGTTGGCGCCGAGGGTCCAGTCGCCGATTGGCTGGCTGTGGATCAGGTTGACGTATTGCTGGCTGTAGATGTCCTTGAGCTCGGCGTTCCACAGACCGATCTGGGTACGCTTGTCGTTGAATACGTATTCGCCGCCCTGGAAGTTGAAGCGGTCGGAGGTGAAGGCGGCTTTGCCGGTCATCGACATGTCGCTCATGCTGCTGTCGTCGCGCGGGCTGTTGGCGCGGAACTGGCCGCCGTAGAGGGTCAGGCCGTCGATTTCCTTCGAGGTGATCTGGCCGCCGCGAAAGGTCTGCGGCAGTGAGCGGCCGTCGTCCGAACGCAGGATCGGCAGCACCGGCATCCATTCGCCGACCTTCACTTCCGTTTGCGACAGCTTCGCCTTGAACGCGACGTTGGTGCGGCCGAAGTTGTCCGCCGGACGACCGTCATGATCCAGTGGCAGCAGTTGCGTGCCGCCAGTGCCTTTGCCGCCATCGAGCTTCACCGAGTACAACCCCAGCACATCCAGGCCGAACCCGACGGTGCCTTGGGTGAAACCGGACTTGGCGTCGAGGATGAAGTTCTGCGTCCACTCTTCAGCCTTGCCCTGAGCCTTGGTCGGGTTGGTGAAGTTGCGGTTGATGTAGAAGTTACGCAGGTTCAGGTTGACCTTGGCCCCGTCGATAAAACCGGGTTCTTCAGCCGCAGCGGGCAGCGCGATGCCGGCCAGGGCGAGGGCTATCAGACCGGGAAGTGCGTAGGGCGCAGGGGAGGTTGTCATGGGCTCGGGTCTCTCTTGTTTTTTTTGGGGCGAACGGGGGCGCTGCGGCCGTTTTTCAAGGCGCAGACATTCGATGGATTCAGAGGCGAAGCGGCGGCGATCAGCCGGGAGGAGCAGGGCGCGGGAGCATGGTGTCGAACCTGTTGTTATTGGTTTTGTGGCTCGAATGGTGCGGGGCGCGGGCGAGGCGATTCAATCGGCGAAAGTGGAATTTGGGCGATTATCGAACGCAAGATTTGCGGGCAACAAAAAGCCCGCCAATCGGCGGGCTTCTTGTGTTCAGCGGATGATCAGAACAGCTTCATCTTCGGTGCTTCTTCCTTCAGCGGTTCGTTCTGCGCGGTCTGCGCATTCCAGCCACCGCCCAGGGCCTTGTACAGGTTGACCGCACTGGTCAGCTGCGCGAGGCGGTCGGTGATCAGCGATTGTTGCGCGCTGAACAGCTGACGCTGGGCATCGAGGAAGGTCAGGTTGCTGTCGACGCCGATGCGATAGCGACGCTCTGCCAGGCGGTAGTAATCCTGGTTGGCGGCGACGAAATCACGCTGGGCCTGCAATTGCTCGGTGTAGGTCTGGCGCGCTGCCAGGCCGTCGGCGACTTCCTGGAAGGCCGTTTGAATGGACTTCTCGTAGTTCGCCACGCCAATGTCCTTCTGGATCTTGGCGTAGTCGAGGCTGGCGCGCAGGCTGCCGGCGTTGAAGATCGGCAGGTTGATCTGCGGCTGGAACAGCCACGTGCCCGAACCGCCCTTGAACAGGCCGGACAGGTCCGGGCTCAGGCTGCCCGCGTTGGCGGTCAGGCTGATGCTCGGGAAGAACGCTGCACGGGCCGCGCCGATGTTGGCGTTGGCCGCCTTCAGGTTGTACTCGGCCTGAAGGATGTCCGGACGACGTTGCAGCAGATCCGACGGCAGGCCGGCCGGCACGTCGGCCAGCAGGTCATCCGACAGCGGTTTGGCCGCTTGCAGGTTGGCCGGTACGCCGGTGCCGAGCAGCAGGGTCAGGCTGTTTTCGTCCTGGGCGACCTGGCGGGTGTAACGCGCCAGTTGTGCCCGGGCGTTCTCAACCGAAGTACGCGACTGCGCCAGGTCCAGCGCCGAAGCCACACCGACATCGTTGCTGCGGCTGGTCAGCTTGTAGCTTTCCTCGAAGGCACCGAGGGTGTCCTGAGTCAGCTTCAGCAGTTCCTTGTCGGCCTGCCAGGTCAGGTAGGCGTTGGCCACGCTGGCCACCAGGCTGATCTGGGTGCTGCGGCGCGCTTCTTCGGTGGCGAAGTATTGTTGCAGCGCTTGTTCGCTGAGGCTGCGAACCCGACCGAACAGGTCGAGTTCGTAGGCGCTGATGCCGACGGTAGCGGAGTAGGAGCTGCTGATGGCCGCTTCACCGGTCTGCGACGCACGGGCCGGAACCCGCTGACGGCTGCCGCTGGCATTGGCCGACACGGCCGGGAACAGGTCGGCGCGCTGGATGCGGTATTGAGCCGCATAGGCGTCGATGTTCAGCGCCGCGACACGCAGGTCGCGGTTGTTTTCCAGGGCGACCTGGATCAGCTGTTGCAGGGCCGGGTCATGGAAAAACTGCTTCCAGCCCTGTTCGGCAGCGGCCTGCGCCGGTGCCTGGGCCGGCGAGTACGCCGGACCCTGCGGGTATTGGCCCGCCACCGGTGCTTCAGGCTGCTGATAATCCGGTATCAGCGAGCAACCGCTCAGCACGAAGGCGGCGACTGCGATGGAGAGTAGCGACTTGCTCATTGGCCAGCCTCTTTAGGAGTTTCTATGGTGTCATCCTTGCCGGCGTTTTTGCGCTGACCCATGGACGACACAGTGACGAAGAACAGTGGAACCCAGAAAATCGCCAGGATCGTTGCGGTGAGCATACCGCCAATCACGCCGGTACCGATCGCGTGTTGACTGCCCGAGCCGGCGCCGGTGGAGATAGCCAACGGTACAACACCGAGGACGAAGGCCAGCGACGTCATGATGATCGGTCGCAGACGCATGCGGCAGGCTTCAATGGCCGCATCGCGCAGACTGCGTCCCTGCTCGTGCAATTCCTTGGCGAACTCGACGATCAGAATGGCGTTTTTAGCCGCCAGACCAATGGTCGTCAACAGACCCACCTGGAAGTACACGTCGTTCGACAGACCGCGCAGGCTGGTGGCCATCAACGCACCGATGATCCCCAGCGGTACCACGAGCATGACCGCGATCGGAATCGACCAGCTTTCATACAGCGCCGCCAGACACAGGAACACCATCAGCAGCGACAGGGCGTACAGCGCCGGAGCCTGCGAGCCGGACAGGCGTTCTTCGTACGACAGACCGGTCCACGAGATACCCACGCCGGCCGGCAGTTTCTTGGCAATCGCCTCGACTTCGGCCATCGCTTCACCGGTGGAGTAACCCGGCGCCGGGGCACCGAGGATCTCGACCGCTTCAACGCCGTTGTAACGCGCCAGCTTCGGCGAACCGTAGATCCACTCGCCCTTGGCGAATGCGGAGAATGGAACCATGGTGCCGGAGGCGTTGCGCACGTACCACTTCTTCAGGTCTTCCGGGCTCATGCGCGAGTCTGGCCGGCCCTGCACGTACACCTTCTTCACCCGACCACGGTCGATGAAGTCGTTGACGTAGCTACTGCCCAATGCAATCGACAGGGTGTTGTTGATGTCGGAGATCGTAATGCCCAGGGCACTGGCCTTCTCGTCGTCGATTTCCAGCTGGAATTGCGGCTCGTCGTTCAGACCGTTCGGACGGACCTGGGTGAGCACCTTGCTCTGCGCGGCCATGCCGAGGAACTGGTTGCGTGCAGCCATCAACTTCTCGTGACCGATACCGGCGCGGTCCTGCAGGAACACGTCGAAACCGGTGGCGTTACCCAGCTCCAGTACTGCTGGCGGGGCGAAGGCGAACACCATCGCATCGCGGAAGCTGAAGAAGTGCTGCTGGGCGCGGGCGGCGAGTTTGAACACGCTGTTGTCGGCGTTACGTTCGTCCCACGGCTTGAGCATGATGAACGCCATACCCGAGCTCTGGCCACGGCCGGCGAAGTTGAAGCCGGTCACGGTGAACACCGAGGCTACCGCGTCGCCTTCACCGCCATCCTTGGTCGGACGCAGCAGGAATTCACGCATTTCATCCACCACCACCTGAGTGCGCTGGGCACTGGAACCGGCTGGCGTCTGCACCTGGGCGAACAGAACGCCCTGGTCTTCTTCCGGCAGGAACGCAGTCGGAATGCGGGTGAACAGCCAGATCATGCCGACCACGATCAGCAGGTAGGCCAGCAGGTACGGCGCCTTGCGCGACAGCATGTTGCCGACACCGCGCTCGTAGCTGTTGACGCCTCGGTCGAAGTTGCGGTTGAACCAGCCGAAGAAACCCTTTTTCGGCGTGCCGTGCTCACCGTGCGGAATCGCCTTGAGCATGGTGGCGCACAGCGCCGGGGTGAAGATCAGCGCGACCAGTACCGACAGCGCCATGGCCGACACGATGGTGATCGAGAACTGCTTGTAGATCACACCGGTGGAGCCGCTGAAGAACGCCATCGGCAGCAATACCGCCGACAGTACCAGGGCGATACCGACCAGGGCGCCCTGGATCTGGCCCATGGATTTCTTGGTCGCTTCCTTCGGTGACAAGCCTTCTTCGCTCATCACCCGCTCGACGTTTTCCACCACGACGATGGCGTCGTCCACCAGCAAGCCGATGGCCAGCACCATACCGAACATGGTCAGGGTGTTGATGCTGAAACCGGCCGCCGCGAGGATGCCGAACGTACCGAGCAATACCACCGGCACGGTCATCGTGGTGATAACCGTGGCGCGGAAGTTCTGCAGGAACAGGAACATCACCAGGAACACCAGCGCAATCGCTTCGACCAGGGTGTGAACCACGCCTTTGATCGACTCGGTCACCACCGGGGTGGTGTCGTACGGGAACACCACTTCCATACCTTGCGGGAAGAACGGCTTGAGGTCGTCAATCGTCTTGCGCAGTGCTTTTGCAGTGTCGAGGGCGTTGGCGCCGTTGGCCAGTTTCACCGCCAGACCGGAAGCCGGGCTGCCGTTGAACTGGGCGCTGATCGCATAGTTCTCGCCACCCAGGCCGACGTCGGCGACGTCTTTCAAGCGAACCTGCGAGCCGTCCTTGTTGACCTTGAGCAGAATCTCTTTGAACTGCTCGGCGGTCTGCAGACGGGTCTTGCCGATGATCGTGGCGTTCAGTTGCTGGCCCTGCACGGCAGGCAAGCCGCCGAGCTGACCGGACGACACCTGGACGTTCTGCGCCGCAATCGCGGTTTTCACGTCGACCGGGGTCAGGTTGAAGTTGTTCAACTTGGCCGGGTCGAGCCAGATACGCATCGCGTACTGGGCACCGAAGACCTGGAAGTCACCGACACCGGCGGTCCGCGAGATCGGGTCCTGCATGTTCGACACGATGTAGTTGGACAGGTCGTCCTTGGTCATGCTGCCGTCACGCGACACCACGCCGATCACCAGCAGGAAGTTCTTCACTGCCTTGGTCACGCGGATACCCTGTTGCTGCACTTCCTGCGGCAGCAGCGGGGTGGCCAGGTTCAGCTTGTTCTGGACCTGGACCTGCGCGGTGTCGGAGTTGGTGCCCTGCTCGAAGGTCGCGGTGATGGTCATGCTGCCGTCGGAGTTACTTTCCGAGGACACATAACGCAGGTTGTCGATACCGTTGAGTTGCTGCTCGATCACTTGGACCACGGTGTCCTGAACCGTCTGTGCCGAAGCACCCGGGTAGGTCACGGAGATCGCAATGGCCGGTGGCGCAATGCTCGGGTACTGGTTGATCGGCAGTTTCAGGATCGAAAGTGCCCCGACCAGCATGATCACCAGGGCAATTACCCAGGCGAAAATCGGACGGTCGATGAAAAATTTTGACATGGATTACTCCCCTTTGCCGCCGGCGGCTTTGTCAGCTGCCTGTGCGGGGGCCGGGTTCTTGTTGCCGACATTGGTCGCTTCGGTCGGTTTGACCTCAACACCCGGTTTGACGAATTGCAGCCCTTCGGTGATCAGGCGATCGCCGGCCTTCAGGCCGTCTTCGATCAGCCACTGGCTGCCGACAGTGCGGCTGGCCTTGAGCTGGCGCAGTTCGACTTTGTTGTCCGGGCCGACGACCAGCGCGGTCGGGGTGCCTTTGAGGTCGCGGGTCACGCCTTGCTGCGGTGCGAGGATCGCGGCGCTGTTCACACCGGCCTGCAACTGCGCGTGGACGAACATGCCCGGCAGCAGGGTGTGATCCGGGTTCGGGAACACAGCGCGCAGGGTCACGGAACCGGTGGTCTGATCGACCGACACTTCGGAGAATTCCAGCTTACCGTCGAGCTTGTACTGGCTGCCGTCTTCGAGGGTCAGCTTGACCGCAGCGGCGTTGTCGCCAGCCTTTTGCAGGCGGCCACTTTCCAGTTCGCGGCGCAGTTCCAGCAATTCGACCGAGGACTGGGTGACGTCGACGTAGATCGGGTCCAGTTGCTGGATCACGGCCATCGCGTCGGTCTGGCCGCTGCTGACCAGCGCGCCTTCGGTCACCGAAGAGCGGCCGATACGACCGGAGATCGGTGCGTAGACCTTGGTGTAGCGCACGTTGATCTGTGCGGTCTGCAACGACGCTTCCGATTGCAGGCGGTTGGCCACGGCGGTGTCGTATTCCTGACGGCTGACGGCCTGCTCGTCGACCAGTTGTTTGTAGCGGTCGGAGATCGACTTGGTCGAACGCAGGTTGGCTTCGGCGCTTTTCAGGGTCGCTTCATAGACCGACGGATCGATCTGATACAGCTGCTGGCCGGCTTTGACATCGCCGCCTTCCTTGAACAGACGCTTGAGAATGATGCCGTTGACCTGCGGACGAACTTCGGCGATGCGGAACGCACTGGTGCGGCCCGGCAGTTCGGAAGTCAGGGTAAAGGCTTGTGGTTGCAGGGTGACGACGCCGACCTGAGGAGGTGGTGCGGCGGGAGCCGCCTCTTCCTTTTTACATCCGCTGAGCAGCGATGCCAGGGCGACGGCAGTGACCAGAGCGGTAACAGCTGGCTTGAATTGCATGAAGATCCTCGGGTCAGGCGCGCGAAAAGCGCACAAGAAGTGTGGAAGGGTAAAAAAGGGTTACCGGGTGGATAAGTAGCTTGCTAAGGAATATACTTACGTTCATGGTTGTTTGTAAACACCTTGGCGTCGTATCCACCCTGTTACAAAAGTCGTCGCAAGGTCTGAAATTGTAGGCCGGGGAGCCGATCCGCGAGAGATCAACCCTTTTTTATTCAGCGGATATCCAGCCATCCCTGAAACATCCTGTTTGAGGTTTTACTGCCATGGTTCGTCGTACCAAAGAGGAAGCTCAGGAAACGCGCAGCCAGATTCTCGAAGCGGCCGAGAAGGCCTTCTATGAGCGGGGCGTGGCCCGCACGACCCTGTCGGACATCGCCACCCTGGCCGGGGTGACGCGCGGTGCCATCTACTGGCACTTCAGCAACAAGGCCGATTTGCTGCAAGCCATGCTCGATACCCTGCATGAGCCGCTGGACGAACTGGCCAAGGCCAGCGAAAGCGAAGACGAGCCCGATCCGCTGGGCTGCATGCGCAAATTGCTCATTCATTTGTTTCATCAAGTTGCGCTGGACCCGAAGACCCGGCGTATCAACGAAATTCTGTTTCATAAGTGCGAGTTCACCGATGAAATGTGCGATCTGCGCCAACAGCGCCGGACCGCCAGCCTCGATTGCAATGTGCGGATCGCGCTGACATTGAGTAATGCGGTCAATCGTGGGCAGTTGCCGGCAGACCTCGACACTGCCCGGGCAGCCATCAGCATTCACGCCTATATCGACGGCCTCCTTTATGGATGGCTACTGGCGCCGGACAGCTTCGAACTGTACGCCGAGGCCGAGCGCTGGGTCGATACCGGGCTGGACATGCTGCGCCTGAGCCCCAGCCTGCGCAAATGAAACAAAATTCGTTATTGGATCAGTTTGTGTCAATGACGGAGGAGGGTGAAGATCCCTGTTCACTCGCCCCGCTGCAACGGGATGCTTTTATATACCTCTGCGGCACGGGTTGACATGTAGCGAGCTACGTATTTTGTAGGGATTTTGTGTCGAGCCTGTGAACGAATGTGAGCGGCTCGCCCACCCGGCGATCAATAAAAAGCCCCCGACTCTCGCGAGTCGGGGGCTTTTGTGTTTCTGCGGGGTGGCTTACAGCGTCGGGTAGTCGAGGTAGCCGACCGCGCCTTTGCCGTAGAAGGTTTCCGGGTGCGGTTCGTTCAGCGGCGCATCCGCCTTCAAACGAGCCGGCAGGTCCGGGTTGGCAATGAACGGGATGCCGAATGCCACGGCGTCAGCCTTGCCCTCGGCCAGCCACGCGTTGGCGCTATCCTTGGTGAAGCGTTCGTTGGCGATGTACGCGCCGCCGAAGGCTTCTTTCAGTTGTGGGCCGAGGCTGTCGGCACCTTCTTTCTCGCGGGAGCAGATGAAGGCGATGCCACGCTTGCCCAGCTCGCGGGCCACGTAGGTGAAGGTTTCGGCCAGGTTGTCGTCGCCCATGTCATGGGAGTCGGCGCGTGGTGCCAGGTGTACGCCGACACGGCCGGCGCCCCAGACTTCGATCGCGGCGTCGGTCACTTCCAGCAGCAGGCGGGCGCGGTTTTCCAGGGAGCCGCCGTAGTTGTCGGTGCGCTGGTTGGTGCTGCTTTGCAGGAACTGGTCGAGCAGGTAGCCGTTGGCGCCGTGGATTTCCACGCCGTCGAAACCGGCTGCCTTGGCGTTCTCTGCACCGACGCGGTAAGCGTCGACGATGTCGGCGATTTCAGCGGTTTCCAGTGCGCGCGGGGTTGGATAGTCGGCCAGCGGGCGAACCAGGCTGACATGGCCTTTTGGCTGGATGGCGCTCGGTGCAACCGGCGTTTCGCCGTTCAGGTACGACGGGTGGGAGATCCGGCCGACGTGCCACAGTTGCAGGACGATCTTGCCGCCGGCGGCGTGAACGGCTTTGGTCACGTTGGTCCAGCCGCGCACCTGATCGTTGGACCAGATGCCCGGGGTGTCCGGGTAGCCGACGCCCATCGGGGTCACCGAGGTGGCTTCGCTGAGGATCAGGCCGGCCGAGGCGCGCTGTACGTAGTACTCGGCCATCAGCGCGTTGGGTACGCGGCCTTCGTCGGCGCGGCAGCGGGTCAGCGGCGCCATGATGATGCGGTTGGACAGCTCAAGGTCGCCCAGTTTGATCGGATCGAAAATTGTTGCCATGAGATACAACCCTCGTGAGGTAAGTGAGTGAATCAGTTAGCGGTGGCCAGCTCGGGATTGCCGTTCTGGCGGAATGTGATCAGGGTTACCAGCAGTGCCAGGACCGCGAGTGCTGCGGCAGCAAGAGGCACGCTGGTCAGGCCGTAGCCGTGGGCGATGACGCTGCCGCCGACCCAGGCGCCGAGGGCGTTGCCGACGTTGAAGGCGCCGATGTTCAGGGTCGACACCAGGTTCGGTGCGGCCTGGCCGTAGGTCACGACGTTCACTTGCAGGGCCGGCACGGCGGCGAAACACGCGGTGGCCCAGAGGAACAGGGTGATTTCGGTCGGGATCAGCGCGATGCTGGTCCAGGTCAGGACGGTGGAGGTCACGGCCATGGCGATGAACACGCCGATCAGCGTCGCGGCCAGGCCCTTGTCAGCCAGTTTGCCGCCGATGATGTTGCCGACGGTCAGGCCCAGGCCGATGAGCATCAGGGTCCAGGTCACGCCACGGGGCGAGACACCGGTGACATCACCCAACAGCGGAGCGACGTAAGTGAACAGGGTGAACACCGAGGCGGCGAACAGCGCGGTCATGCTCAGCGACAGCCAGATACCGGCGCCTTTGAGCGCGGCCAGTTCGGCGCGCATGTCGAGTTTTTCTTCGTCACGCTTGGCCGGCAGGAAGCGGATCAGGCCGATCAGCGCGATCACACCGATCACGGTCACTGCCCAGAAGGTCGAGCGCCAGCCGGCTTCCTGACCGAGCGCAGTGCCCAGCGGTACGCCCAGCACGTTGGCCAGGGTCAGGCCGGTGAACATCAGGGCCACGGCCGAGGCGCGTTTGTTCGGCGCCACCAGGTTGGCCGCGACCACCGAACCGATGCCGAAGAACGCACCGTGGCAGAGGGCTGTAACGACACGGGCGAACATCAGCACGTTGTAATCAGTGGCGATGGCGCAGAGCAGGTTGCCGATAATGAAAATGCCCATCAGCGTTACCAGTGCAGCCTTGCGCGGCAGTTTTGCAGTGGCCATTGCCATGAACGGTGCACCAATCGCCACGCCCAGGGCGTAGCCGGTCACCAGCCAGCCGGCGCCGGGGATCGACACACCGAGGTCGGCCGCCACATTGGGCAGCAGGCCCATGATGACGAACTCGGTGGTGCCGATGGCGAAGGCGCTCAAGGCGAGTATGAGTAGCGAGAGGGGCATCGTTTGATCCTTTTGGCTGGCTGACGTTAAGGGTCAGAGCTCTTTGCTGAGGGTGCTGAGGAACGCCTGGATCACGTCCTCGTTGCGTTTGAAAAAGTGCCACTGGCCAGCTTTCTGGCTGCTGATCAGCCCGGCCCGTTGCAGGGTGGCCAGGTGGGCGGAAACGGTCGATTGCGACAGGCCGCAACGTTGATCGATCTGCCCGGCGCAGATGCCGTACTCGTGGTTGTGGATCTGTTCAGGAAACTGGGCTTTCGGGTCTTTCAGCCAGTTGAGGATGTCTCGCCGTACTGGGTGTGCCAGGGCTTTTATTATTTCGTCGAGGTCAATGTTCATGGCTGGGTGCTCGTGATGTGTGTAGCGCTATATCGCGATGAGGCGAACTTTATATCGGTACTTCGCGATACACCAATATGAATTTGATCTGACGACCGCATAAATCGGTATATCGGGTTATAACGATATGTGAGGTGTAAACAAACGCGGGCGCGGTGCTAAGCTGCGCCCATGAACTATCTCGCACATTTACACCTCGGTGGCCAGCGCCCCGGTCAACTGCTCGGCAGTCTGTATGGCGATTTCGTCAAAGGGCGGCTGCAAGGGCAGTTCGACCCGGAGATCGAGGCGGCGATTGCCCTGCATCGTCAGATCGACGTGTTCACTGATCGCCATCCATTGGTGGACGCGTCACTGGCGCGGTTTTCCACGACCCGTCGCCGTTACGCGGGCATCGTCCTCGACGTGTTTTTCGATCATTGCCTGGCCCGCGACTGGACGCAGTACGCCGACCGGCCGCTCGGTCAATTCACCACCGACGTCTACCGCGTGCTGTCCAGCGAGCGGCAATTGCCCGAGCGCCTGGCGAGGATCGCCCCGCACATGGTGGCCAATGACTGGTTGGGCTCGTATCAGGAGTTCGAAGTGCTGGAGCAGGTGTTGCGCGGGATCTCCCGACGCCTGACCCGGCCCGAAGAACTGGCGGGGGCGATGGAGGAGTTGCGGCGGTTGTATGAACCGTTGAGCGAAGACTTCCGCTTGTTCTACCCACAGCTGCAGGACTTTGCCGGCCGGCAGCTGTAGGCAGAAGTCGCCGATCAGGCCGCGATCAGATCGCGGGCATGTTGTGCTTCGACCGGTTTGACCACATCGCCGAACAAGGCTTTCTGCACCGCCTGCTGCGCCTCGAACGCCAGTGCCGCGCGTTCCCGGCCCTGGCAGGCAATCGGCTTGAGCAGATGGATTTCGACATCGCCGCAGTCATTGCTGAACAGGCGCATCAGGTGCGACAGCAGATCATCGTCACCAATGAACGGCGCCAGCGAATCGATCTTGCCCTCGCGCAGATAACGGATCGCCACCGGTTGCAGCTTCACCTCGGAATCGATTGCCGCCGACAGCAGGCGACCATGAAAGGTACGCAGCGAACGGCCGTCGGTGGTGGTGCCTTCCGGGAACATCAGCAGCGGATGATCGGTTTGCAGGTGACGGGTCATCTGCTTGCGGATCAACTGGCTGTCGCCCGAACCGCGACGGATGAACAGGCTGCCGGCCTTCGCCGCCAGCCAACCGGCCACCGGCCAGGTGCGCACTTCGGCCTTGGACAGAAACGACAGCGGCGTGAGCATGCCGAGCAGCGGAATGTCGGTCCACGACACATGGTTGCTGACCCACAGCATCGGCTGTTTCGGCAGCTCGCCGTGAACGGTCACGCGAAAGGGCAGGGCATTGCTCAAACGCGCCATGAAAAACCGCGACCAGCGCTGCCGACGCTCCATCGAATGGGCCAGGCCCAAACGCTCGAACACCCCGAAGACACTGGCCATGCTCAGACCCAGCGTCACCACCAGCAGCACTCGCGCGATCCGCGCGTACACCCGCAGCCGGCTCATTACACAGCCGCCTTGAAGTGCTTGGCGTAGCGCGGGCAGAGTTCGTCGCGCTTGAGCAGGATGAACACGTCGGCGACCTGGAAATCTTCGTCCCAGCACGGCTCGCCGCAGATCTTCGCGCCCAGGCGCATGTAGGCCTTGAGCAGCGGCGGCATTTCGGCGATCACGTTCGAAGGAATGTCGAGGCTCGGCAGCGGATTCTTCGGCTCGGCGCGCAGGTGTTCGGTGCACAGATAGCGTTCGCGCAGGCGCTGCATGATCGCGTGGGCCTGCACGCCGCCGTCCTGCATCGGGATGCTCGCGCAACCCATCAGATAGCTGTAGCCCCCCTGATTCAGCACTTCGGCCAGTTCGCCCCAAAGCACGGCGATGGTGCCGCCGTTGCGGTAGGCCGGGTCGACGCAGGTGCGACCGATTTCCAGGATCGGACCTTGCAGGCCGGCGAGGCCGTGCAGGCTGAATTCTTCTTCGCTGTAGAACTTGCCCAGGCTGCTGGCGGCGGTGTGATCGAGCAAACGGGTGGTCGCCACCAGGCGGCCGGTGTTCAGGTCACGCACGCCGATGTGGCTGCAGTGAACATCATAGTCATCCATGTCCAGACCCAGCTCCGCGCCATTCAGCTTGGCGTTGAACTCGCCGCTGAACACGTTGAAGCGCAAGGCCTGGGCTTGCTGCAAGGCCTCGGCGCCGATCAGGCGTTCGGCTTGCAGGCGGCGTTCATTGCCGGTGTCGCTGATGCGGGCGATCTGAGTCATGTGAATCTCCGTACGGGCCTTGAACCCGTCATGGGTTGCAGCCGATCGACTTTCTTTATGCAGCCGTGTTGTGCAAAGTCAGGCTATGTAGCCCCGGTGTCATCGCCATGAATGTTTGGTGATGCTTATATGACAGCCCACGAGGAGCCTCTGATGACCTGGTCGACCCTGCTTGAATGCCGCGAACGCCTGCCCGCCGTTGCCGACCTGGCGGAGGGCTTCGCCACGTTGCTGCAGCAACTGGGCAGCGTGACGCCGTTCGAACTGGCGGTGGCGGGAGGGCGGCGGATGGCGACGCCGGGGCTGGCGTTTCTGGTGGGTTATCAGGCGGCGTTGCGCATGCTCTGGCCGAGCGCGCCGCCGAGCCTCGGTGCGATGTGCGCGACCGAGCAGCGCAGCCTGCGCCCGGCGGACATGCAGACCCGGCTCACGGATCTGCGCCTCACCGGGCAAAAGGATTTCGTCACCGCCGGCGATGCGGCGGACTGGCTGCTGATCGCCGCGCGCAGTGAACAACCCGGCGAATCACCGCGCCTGAGCCTGGCGGTGGTGTACCCCGGCGAACCCGGCGTGCGGGTGGAAAAACTCCCGGCGCTGCCGCTGATGCCGGACATCAGCCATGGTCGGCTGCATCTCGATGATGCGTTGTGTGAGCTGCTCGCCGGGGACGGTTGGGATGCCTACGTCAAACCGTTCCGCACCCTTGAAGACGTTTACGTGTTGAGCACGATGACCGCGTGGCTGTACGGCGTCGCTCAGGACAGCGGCTGGCCGCAGCCGCTGCAATTGCGCTTGCTGGCGCTGTTGGCCGGTTGCGCGGAAGTGAGTCGCCAGCCGCCGAACAATCCCGCCGGGCATGTGTTGCTCGGTGGTTTGTTTGCGCAGTTCGACGGGCTTAAAGAGGAAGTCGATCAGGCACTGCGTGACGGCAATCCCGAGTGGGCGACGATGTGGCAGCGCGATCAATCGGTCATGCAACTGGCGGCTGGCGCGCGGGCCAAACGACTGGCCAAGGCGTTGGCGGCTAACCAAAACACTTCTGTCATGAACCCCGGCTAGTCTTGTCAGGTTCATCTCCAGAGCCCTCACCATGTTCAAAGGCCTGTCCCTGTTTCTGCTGCTGATCAGCTTCACGGTTCAGGCCGAACAATGGCCGGGCGAGCAGTGGTCGACCGGCCCGAAACTCACCAGCCCGGCCGTCGATGCATTGGAGGCCTACGCCTTCCCGACCCGCGATGACAGCACCCGAAAAGGCATCCGCACCGACGCCTTGCTGGTGATCCGTGACGGCCAGCTCATCTACGAACGCTACGCCGCCGCGACCACCGCCGACACTCCGCACCTGACCTGGTCGATCAGCAAAAGCCTGATGGCCGCGGTGCTCGGCGTGGCGTACGGCGAAGGCCTGTTCAAGCTCGATGATCCGGCCGCGAAGTTTTATCCGGCGCTGGAAAAACACCCGGCCATTACCCTCAAGGATCTGCTGCACTGGGCCTCGGGCATCGACTGGCAGGAAGACTACGAATACGCCCCGCTGAAATCCTCGGTGGTGGCGATGCTCTACACCCGTGGCCACCGCGACATGGCCGCCTTCACCGCCGATCACGACAGCTACGCGCCAGCGGGGCAGGCGTTCCGCTATTCCAGCGGCGACAGCAATCTGTTGGCGGCGGCGCTGAAAACCATCGTCGGTCCGCAGCGTTATCCCGACTATCCGTGGACAGCGCTTTTCGATCCTTTGGGCATCCGCCATGCCACATGGGAAACCGACGCGACGGGCACGTTCGTCGCCTCTTCATACGCCTATATGACGGCCCGGGATCTGGCGCGAATCGGCCTGCTGATGGAACGGGACGGACGCTGGAACGACCGGCAGTTGCTGCCCAAAGACTGGGTCGCCTTCAACCGACAACCCTTCGCCGGCTATAAGGCCCATCAGGACGAAGCCGTGCCCGGCGGCCAGTGGTGGCTCAATCGCCCGGCAGACGGCGCCGCCTCGCCATGGTCCGACGCACCACCCGACACCTTCGTCGCTCTCGGCCACTGGGGTCAGGCGCTGTATGTGATCCCGAGTGAGAAACTGGTGATCGTGCGCTACGCCGATGACCGCGATGGCAGCTATCGCCACAACGAATTGCTCAAGCGTGTGCTCGGGGCGGTGCGGCCATGAAACTGTTCAGACGCATCCTGCTGGTGCTGTTGGTCCTGCTGCTGGGTTGGGGCTGGCACGAGCGCGAAAACCTGTGGGCCTTCCCGGACATCATCAGCGCCTACACCGCCAAGGAATATTGTTCGTGCCGTTACGTCATGAACAACGACGCCGAATATTGCCGGGGCTACGTGAAGCAGTGGCTGCCCAGCGAACTGACCGATGACCGCACGCAAAAACTAGTCACCGCCAGCGGGCTGGGACGCAGCAACAGCGCCCGGTGGCAAGGCGAACGCCAGGGCTGTCGCCTGCAACCCTGATCCGGTTCCACCCTGTGGAACCACATTCGATTGTCCTCTCGCGTGTCTCGCGGTTATCTGGCGGTGAGCACGACCTGCCGTTCACGTGTCGTGAAACAACACCGAACAACAAGACCGGGAACACCCGCGCGAGGAGAACCGTCATGCCCCGACATCAGCACATTCTGGCCTGGCTCAACGACGTGGCCAGCGACCTGCACGCCACCCGCCAGGACATTCACGCCCACCCTGAACTCGGTTTCGAAGAAAGCCGCACCTCGGCGCTGGTCGCCCGATCGCTCGAAGACTGGGGTTATGAAGTCCACACCGGCGTCGGCAAGACCGGCGTGGTCGGCGTGCTGCGCAACGGCAGCAGCACACGCAGACTCGGGCTACGGGCCGACATGGATGCGCTGCCGATCATCGAGAACACCGGCGTCGCCTACAGCAGCCGCCATCAAGGCTGCATGCACGCCTGCGGCCACGACGGGCACACCGCGATGTTGCTCGGTGCGGCGCGTTATCTGGCCGCGACCCGCCAGTTCGACGGCACCCTGACGCTGATTTTTCAGCCCGCCGAAGAGGGGCAAGGCGGGGCCGAAGCGATGCTCGCCGATGGCCTGCTCGAACGTTTTCCGTGCGATGCACTGTTCGGCATGCACAACATGCCGGGCCTGCCGGCGGGGCATCTGGGCTTTCGCGAAGGGCCGATGATGGCTTCGCAGGATCTGCTCACGGTGACGATTGAAGGCGTCGGCGGCCACGGCTCGATGCCGCATCTGGCGGTGGATCCGTTGGTCGCTGCGGCCAGTGTGGTGATGGCTTTGCAAACCGTGGTCGCGCGCAACATCGACGCGCAGCAGGCAGCGGTGGTGACGGTCGGCGCATTGCTGGCCGGCGAAGCGGCGAACGTGATTCCGCAACAGGCGATCCTGCGCCTGAGCCTGCGTGCGCTGAATGCCGAGGTTCGCGAACAGACCCTGAACCGCGTGCGCTCGATCATCGAAGCCCAGGCCGAAAGCTTCGGCTGTACCTCGACCATCGAACATCGCCCGGCCTACCCGGTGCTGGTCAACCACGCCGCCGAAAACGAGTTCGCCCGTCAGGTCGGCGTCGAACTGGTCGGCGCCGACGCCGTCGATGGCAACACACCCAAACTGATGGGCAGCGAGGACTTCGCCTGGATGCTCCAGCGCTGCCCCGGCGCGTACCTGTTCATCGGCAACGGCGTGGCGCGGCCGATGGTGCATAACCCGGCCTACGATTTTAACGATGACATTCTGCTGACCGGCGCGGCGTATTGGGGCGCGCTCACCGAGAGCTGGCTCAAGCCGGCCTGATTTCTTCACTTTTTGCTGCCGCTGGAACGCAGGTGCGCACGTGCCTGCGTGGTCAACCAACAGCTTCTGGAGAATCCCCATGCAGACTTCGAACGCAGGCGTTTCGCGCACCCGGCAAGTGGTCGCCGCCGTCATCGGCAACGCCCTGGAATGGTACGACTTCATCGTTTATGGCTTTCTGGCGAGCATCATCGCCCGGCAATTTTTCCCGTCCGACGACGACTACGCTTCGCTGCTGATGGCGCTGGCGACTTTCGGCGTCGGCTTTTTCATGCGCCCGGTGGGCGGCATCCTGCTCGGCATTTATTCCGACCGCAAAGGTCGAAAAGCCGCGATGCAGATGATCATCCGCCTGATGACTGTGTCCATCGCCCTGATTGCGTTCGCGCCGAACTACGCCGCCATCGGCATGGGCGCGCCGTTGCTGATCGTAGTAGCGCGGATGCTTCAGGGCTTTGCCACGGGCGGCGAATACGCCAGCGCCACGGCGTTTCTGGTGGAGAGCGCGCCGGCCCATCGCAAGGGCTTGTACGGATCGTGGCAACTGGTCGGGCAATGCCTGGCGGTGTTCAGCGGCGCGGCGATGGTGGCGCTGGTCACGCACCTGTTTTCCCCCGAAGCGCTGGACAGCTGGGGCTGGCGGATTCCGTTTGTGCTCGGCCTGTTGATCGGCCCGGTGGGCCTGTGGATTCGCAAGCACATGGAAGAGCCGGAAGAGTTTCTCGAAGCGCGCAAGAAAGCCAAAGGCGCCGCTCCGGGCCTGTGGCAGGTGCTGCGCGAACATCGCCGCAGCCTGTTGGTGTCGATGGGCCTGGCATGCGGGGCGACGGTGTCGTTCTACGTGGTGCTGGTGAACATGCCGACCTTCGCCCACAAAAATCTCGGTCTGCCGCTGGATCAGGTGTTGCTGGTGCAGATGCTCGCGGTAGCGCTGATGACCGTGGTGATTCCGTTCTCCGGCGCCCTGTCGGATCGCCTCGGTCGGCGGCCGGTGCTGATGGCCTTCACCCTGGCGTTTTTCGTCATGGTCTATCCGCTTTACGTGTGGGTTGCGGCGGCGCCTTCGATCGAGCGTTTGCTGGTGATGCAACTGCTGCTGTGCGCGGCGATTGGCGGATTCTTCGGCCCGGCCCCGACCGCATTGGCTGAGCAGTTCCCGATTGAAGTGCGCTCCACCGGCGTGTCCGTGGCCTACAACGTGGCGGTGATGGTGTTCGGTGGTTTCGCGCCGCTGATCGTCACCTGGCTGAGTAAAGTTCTGAACACCCCGGTGGCGCCGTCGTTCTATGTCTTGTTCGCTTGCCTGCTGACCCTGCTCGGTACTTACTGTTTGCAGGAGGCACCACGCGCAAAGAAATCCGTTGCGCTCAACCTGGGAGTGAAACCGTGAGTCCGTTAGCCATTGATCCGATTGTCGCCCTCGACGCCGATGCGCTGTCCCGGGCGATCCATGCCCGCAAGGTGTCGTGCCGCGAGGTGATGCAGGCCTACCTGACGCACATCGACCGCTTCAATCCGATGGTCAACGCGCTGGTGTCGATGCGCCCGCAGGACGTGCTGCTGAGCGAGGCCGATGAGTGTGACCGGCAACTGGATCGCGGCGAGTCCCGGGGCTGGATGCACGGCATGCCCCAGGCCATCAAAGACCTGGCGGCCACCGCCGGATTGCGCACGACCCTCGGCTCGCCGCTGTTCGCCGAGCAAGTGCCGCAGCACGACGCGATCAGCGTGGCGCGGGTGCGCGCCTGCGGCGCGATCATCATCGGCAAAAGCAACGTACCGGAATTCGGCCTCGGCTCGCAGACCTACAACAGCGTGTTCGGCACCACCACCAACGCCTACGATCCGGGCCTGATCGCCGGCGGCAGCAGCGGCGGAGCGGCGGTGGCGCTGGCCCTGCGTCTGCTGCCGGTGGCGGATGGCAGCGACATGATGGGCTCGCTGCGCAATCCGGCGGCGTTCAACAACGTGTTCGGCTTCCGCCCGTCCCAGGGCCGCGTGCCCCATGGCCCGATGCCGGAAGTGTTCGTCCAGCAACTGGCCACCGAAGGGCCGATGGGGCGCACGGTCACCGACGTCGCGCGGTTGCTCTCGACCCAGGCCGGCTACGATCCGCGCGTGCCGCTGTCGCTGGCTGATGAACCACGGGATTTCGGGCTGGATCTGCAACAGGACTGCAGCGGTCTGCGCCTCGGCTGGCTCGGCGATTACAACGGCTATCTGCCGATGGACGACGGCGTGTTGAGCCTGTGTGAATCGGCGCTGGTGGATTTCAGTGCGCTGGGCTGTCAGGTCGAGGCCTGCCAGCCGGACTTTTCCATGGAGCGCCTGTGGCAGACCTGGCTCACCCACCGGCATTTTCTGGTGCAGGGCAGCCTCGGCGCGGCCTATGCCGACCCGCAAAAACGGGCGCTGCTCAAACCCGAAGCGCAATGGGAAATCGAGGGCGGTTTGCGTCTGACGGCAGCCGAGGTCTATCAGGCGTCGGTCGCGCGCAGTGAGTGGTATCGCGCGTTGAGCGAGTTGTTCGAGCGTTACGATTTCCTGCTGTTGCCCACCGCCCAGGTGTTCCCTTTTGATGCACAGCAGCCGTGGCCGCGAGTCGTCGGCGGGCAAACCATGGACACCTATCACCGCTGGATGGAGGTGGTGATCGGCCCGACCCTGGCGGGGTTGCCGAGCATCAGCGTGCCGGTGGGTTTCAACCCGGCCGGGCTGCCGATGGGCCTGCAAATCATCGGCCCGGCCCAGGCGGATCGGGCGGTGCTACAACTGGCCTACGCCCATGAACAGCTGACCCGCTGGGTCGAACGGCGACCGCCGGCATGCCTGCAATCGGCCTGAGCGGCCCGCATCTTGCTGCACGAAGTGATCTTTCATCCGCATCCATGGAGGTCGAACACATGGGCAGCAAGGCAGACACCGGCAGCGTGCGCTCGGTCGAACGGGCGCTGGCCATCGTCGAGTTGCTCGGCGAGCATCAGGCGCTGGGGCTGGAGGAATTGCACTACCTGACGACTCTGCCCAAGGCCACGGTGTCGCGGATGCTCGCGACCTTGCAGGAGCAGGGCTGGATCTATCGCGGCCTCAGCGACCGTCGCTACCGGTTGTGCGCCAAACGGCTGTTCGGTGATCGTCAGCAACGCTTCAAACGCCATCTGGTGGAAAGCGCCGCGCCGATGCTGCTGGAGCTCAGCGAGCGCACCGGGCTGGTGGCGGATCTGTCGTGCTTCGACGGCGAGCGGGTCGAAGTGATGGAAAGTGCGATTCCGCAGGTGCTGCGCAAACGCTATCCAACCAACTGCCAGATCGTCGGCCATCACGCCAGCCTGTTCCATTCGGCGATGGGCCGCGCGTGTCTTGGTGAACTCGACAGCCAGGACGTTAAGCGTCTGGCCGAACGAGAACAACTGGCGGATGACGGTGTGTTGCAGGCCACCGAACAAGCCTTGCATCAGGGCTTCGGCCAGCGCACCGAAGGTTATTGGGAATACCCGGTGCGTCTGCCGTTCCTGATTCGCGCGGTGGCCTTGCCGATCCGTGCCCAAGGGCGGCTGGTCGGCAGCATGGCGCTGCACTGGCCAATGGATCAGGCGCCGGTGGAGCGGGTGCTGAGCCTGCACCTCAACAGCCTCGCGTCGACCATCGGCGAGGTGCAGCAGGCATTGGCCTGAGTGTTTGCAGAGACTGACAGTTTGCAATAACGCCAAGGCCAGTTAAGGTTCGTGCAGGTTTATCGGCCCCACGAGTCTTCAATGTTCAACCGTTCTCTGTGCAACGCCTTCGCCGGCCTGCTGCTGGGCGCCGCTGCGCTGCCGGCCCAGGCCAACTGGTATCTGGACGGCGAGTCGTCGCGGCTGTCGTTCGTCAGCACGAAAAACGCCAACGTGTCCGAAGTGCAGCGCTTTCTGGTACTGCACGGCAAGGTCGATCCCGATGGCCGCGCCGTGGTCGAAGTCGAACTGGATTCGATCAACAGCGGCATCCCGCTGCGCGACGAGCGCATGCGCAAGGAGCTGTTCCAGATCGAGCAATTCCCCGAGGCGACCATCACCACCCAGATCGACCTGCGCCCGATCAACGATCTGGCCCCCGGTGCACAGCTTGAATTGCGCCTGCCGCTGACCGTCAACCTGCACGGCAAACAGCACGAATACCCCGCCGAACTGCTTGCCACGCGTCTCGATGACCGACGCTTTCAAGTGGTGACGCTGGAGCCGCTGGTGATCAGCGCCGAGGATTTCGATCTGCTGCCGGGCCTGGAAAGCCTGCGCAACATGGCCGGCCTGTCGGCCATCAGTCTGTCGGTGCCGGTGGGTGCGGTGCTGATCTTCACGGCGCGCTGACATGCGCGGCGCGGTGTTTCCGTGGCGTGATGGCAACCGCTTCGAGCTGTTGATCGACGGCCCGCAATTCTTCCCGCGCATGCTCGACGAGATCGCCCGCGCCCGCGAGCAGATCGAACTGGAGCTGTATCTGGTGGAAGCCGGTGCCTGTGCCGAAACCATCGTGCAGGCGCTGGTACTGGCGGCGGAGCGGGGCGTGCGGGTGCGTTGCCTGTTCGATGATTACGGCAGCCTCGCGTTCACCCTCACGCTGCGCCGGCGGCTGACTGGTGCCGGGGTCGAGCTGCGTTTTTACAATCGGCTGAACTGGCGGCGCTGGGTCGGCAATTTCTATCGCGATCATCGCAAGCTGTTGTTGGTCGACCAGCGTCTGGCGGTGGTCGGCGGCACCGGGGTCACCGATGAGTTCTGGACGCCGGGCCACGACACCAGCGAATGGCACGAGGTCATGGTGGAAATCACCGGCCCGCTGGTGCTCGACTGGCAGTTGCTGTTCGACCGCCAATGGATCGCCAACCGCCATCGCCGGGCCTGGCGGCCCAACGCGCATTTCGGCCTGCCACGACTGCCGCGCGTGCCGGACACGGGCGAGGGCATGGGCCGCGTGGCCTACGCCGACGCCCGCCAGCATCGCGACATTCTGCAATCGTTGTTCCGTGCACTGAACAGCGGCCAGCAGCGGATCTGGCTGGCGACGCCGTATTTCCTGCCGACCTGGAAAATCCGCCGCTCCCTGCGCAAGGCCGCTGCCCGTGGCCTCGACGTGCGCCTGCTGCTGACCGGGCCGCGCACCGATCATCCGTCGGTGCGCTACGCGGGGCATCGCTACTACCCGCGCCTGCTCAAGGCCGGGGTGAAAATCTACGAATACCAGCCGTGTTTCCTGCACCTGAAAATGGTGCTGGTGGACGATTGGGTCAGCATCGGCTCATGCAATTTCGATCACTGGAATCTGCGCTTCAACCTTGAGGCGAATCTGGAAGCGCTGGACACGTCATTGACGGCAGCGGTGGCGGCGAGTTTCGAGAAGGACTTCGGCCTGAGTCAGCAGGTGAGCCTGGAGGAATGGCGGAAACGGCCACTGTGGCGGCGGGTGAAGCAGCGGGTGTGGGGCTGGGTGGATCGGGTGGTGGTCAATCTGCTCGATCGTCGCGGCTAGTCGCAGCTTTCATACCTTTAGAAGGACCTGTGGGAGCTGGCTTGCCAGCGATAAGGCCGGCACGTTCAACATCTTCGTTGACTGTGCGTCCGCCATCGCTGGCAAGCCAGCTCCCACAAATTTTTGCAGTGTGAAAACTGTTACAGCAACTCAAAGCTCTGCTGCGTCACGTCCTGGGAATCCAGGCCGATCTGCACGTTGAACTTGCCAGGCTCGGCCGCGTACTTGAGCTGGGCGTTGTAGAACTTCAGGTCATCTTCGGTGATGGTGAAGTGCACGACCTTCTGCTCGCCGGCCTTGAGCATGATTTTCTGGAAGTTCTTCAGCTCCTTGACCGGACGGATCATCGATCCGGTGACGTCCTGAATGTACAGCTGCACCACGGTTTCGCCGTCGCGCTTGCCGGTGTTCTTGACCATGACGCTGGCGTCGAGCTTGCCGGTGGCGTTCAGGGTGGTCGACGACAGCGCCATGTCGCTCAGACTGAAGTCGGTGTAGCTCAGGCCGTAACCGAACGGGAACAGGGGACCTGTGGTGTCATCGAAATACTGCGAGGTGTAGTTGCCCGGTTTGCCCGGCGTGAACGGCCGGCCAATGCTCAGGTGGTTGTAGTAGGTCGGGATCTGGCCCACGGAGCGCGGGAAGGTCACCGGCAGTTTGCCCGACGGGTTGTAGTCGCCGAACAGCACGTCGGCGATGGCGTTGCCGCCCTCGGTGCCGCTGAACCAGGTTTCCAGAATCGCGTCAGCCTGTTCTTTCTCTTCGAGGATCGTCAGCGGACGGCCGTTCATCAGCACCAGCACCAACGGCTTGCCGGTGGCTTTCAGGGCACGGATCAGTTCGCGCTGGTTTTCCGGGATGTTCAGGTCGGTGCGGCTCGACGATTCGTGGGACATGCCACGGGATTCACCCACGGCTGCAACCACAATGTCGGCGTCCTTGGCGGCTTTCACCGCTTCGTCGATCAGCACGTTGGCCGGACGCGGGTCATCGACCACTTCCGGGGCGTCGAAGTTGAGGAAGTTCAGGTAGTCGAGAACCTTCTTGTCGCTGGTGATATTGGCGCCACGGGCGTAGATCAGGTTCGCCTTGTCGCCGATCACATTGCTCATGCCGTCGAACAGGGTCACCGATTGCGCCGGACGACCGGCGGCAGCCCAACTGCCCATCATGTCGATCGGGGCCTTGGCCAGCGGACCGACCAGCGCAACCTTCGCGGTTTTCTTCAGCGGCAGGGTTTCGTTCTGGTTTTTCAGCAGCACCAGGCTGCGGCGGGCCACTTCACGGGCGTCGGCGCGGTGCAGACGGCTGTCGGCGTAGGTGTCGGCCGGATCGTCTTCAGCCTTGCCGATGCGCAGGTACGGGTCCTTGAACAGGCCCATGTCGTACTTGGCAGCGAGCACTTCACGCACCGCGTTGTCGATGTCCTTCTGTTCGATCTCGCCGGACTTGAGCAGCCCCGGCAGCTCTTTGCCGTACAGGGTGTCGTTCATGCTCATGTCGATGCCGGCCTTGATCGCCAGCTTCGCCGCTTCACGCCCATCGCGGGCCACGCCGTGCTTGATCAGTTCGAAGATCGCGCCGTGGTCGCTGACTGCCAGGCCCTTGAAGCCCCAGTCCTTGCGCAGCAGGTCGTTCATCAGCCAGGTGTTGGCGGTGGCCGGAATACCGTTGACCGAGTTCAACGCCACCATCACGCCACCGGCGCCGGCGTCGATGGCGGCGCGGTACGGTGGCAGGTAGTCCTGGTACATCTTCACCGGGCTCATGTCGACGGTGTTGTAGTCGCGACCACCCTCGACAGCGCCGTACAGGGCGAAGTGCTTGACGCTGGCCATGATGCTGTCGGCCGCGCTCGGGGTCTCGCCCTGATAGGCCTTGACCATGACTTTGGCGATGCGCGAGGTCAGGTAGGTGTCTTCACCGAAACCTTCGGAGCTGCGGCCCCAGCGCGGGTCGCGGGAGATGTCGACCATCGGCGCGAAGGTGATGTCGAGGCTGTCGGCGGCGGCTTCTTTGGCTGCTACGCGCCCGGACTGGCCGATGGCGTCCATGTCCCAGCTCGATGCCAGGGCCAGCGGAATCGGGAATATCGTACGGTGACCGTGGATCACGTCGTACGCGAAAAACATCGGAATCTTCAGGCGGCTGCGCATGGCAGCGTCCTGCATCGGGCGGTTTTCCGGGCGGGTGATCGAGTTGAAGGTGCCGCCGATGTTGCCGGCGGCAATCTCTTTGCGGATCAGCTCGCGGGGCATTTCCGGGCCGATGCTGATCAGGCGCAACTGGCCGATCTTCTCGTCGAGGGTCATTTGTTTCATCAGGTTACTGATGAACGCATCCTTGTTTTCCAGGGGTACCGGGGTCGTGGCGGCCAGTACTTGATGACTGGCCAGGCTGACGAACAGGCCCAGCAAACACAGCTTCTTCATGAATAGTTTTCTCAAGGGCGCAAACGGCGTTACAACGCCGGCCAGCCAAAATTTAGGGAGCGACTATTGTTGTTCGGGTGTTGACGCAAAAAACGACGCCGAATAAACGCTGCCGGATCGAGCAGCGTGATCGCGCAGGGCCTCTTTTTAGCCCATCGGCCCGCCGCAATCCAGTGGCGCGGGCGATTATGCCCCAAGAGCCGACCGAGAAGGTTTCGCGCTCGTATTTTCATGAAATGTGCAAGGGAGCACCCGTCCGATGAATGTCAGTCCTGTCTACCGCTCGCGTTTGCAGGTCGCCACCTTGCTGGTGCTGGCCACGTTGTTGACTGCTTGCGGCATCAACAACATCCCGACCCTCGACGAACAGGCCAAGGCTGCCTGGGGCCAGGTGCAGAACCAGTACCAGCGGCGCGCCGACCTGATTCCCAATCTGGTGGAAACCGTGAAGGGCTATGCCAAGCACGAGGAAGCAACCCTGACTGCGGTGATCGAGGCCCGGGCCAAGGCGACTTCGATCCAGGTCGATGCCAGCACCCTCGACAACCCGGAAAAGCTCAAGCAGTTCCAGCAGGCCCAGGATCAACTGACCGGTGCCTTGAGCCGCTTGATGGTGGTGTCCGAACGTTACCCGGACCTGAAGGCCAACCAGAACTTCCTCGCCCTGCAATCGCAACTCGAGGGCACGGAAAACCGCATCGCCGTGGCCCGTCGTGATTTCATTCTGGCTGTGCAGAAATACAACACCGAGATCCGCACCTTTCCCGGTCGCCTGTGGCACAGCGTGATGTACAGCGATCTGCCGATCCGCGAGACCTTCGAAGCCACCAGCCCCGGCGCGGACAAGGCCCCGGAAGTGAAGTTCTGACGCGGTGATGCCCATGCGTGTGTTGAAGATGGGCCTGGTGCTGATGCTGTGGCTGTTCGCCGTCAGCGCCGAGGCCGAGTTGACCTTTCCGGCGCTGACCGGGCGGGTGGTGGACGACGCGCAGATGATCGAGCCGTCGGTGCGCGCACAACTGAGCCAGCAGTTGCAGGCCCACGAACAGGCAACCGGTGAGCAGTTGGTGGTCGTGACGTTGCCGAACCTGCAAGGCGCCACCATCGAGGACTACGGCGTCGAACTGGGCCGACACTGGGGCATCGGCCAGAAGGACAAGAACAACGGCGCCCTGTTGATCGTCGCCCGGGACGAGCGCAAATTGCGCATCGAAGTCGGCTACGGGCTGGAGGATCGCCTGACCGATGCCCAGAGTTCGGTGATCATCCATCAGGTGATCACGCCGTCGTTCAAGGCCGGCAACTTCAGCAAGGGCATCAGCGACGGCGTGGCGGCGATGCTGGTGGTGCTGGGCGGCAATCCGCTGGACGAACCGTCCACGGTGTATGAGTCGGCTGGCGATCCCTCGGATGATTTCGTCTCGCGCCACCCGGCATTGTTCGTATTTCTGGTGATGTTGTTCATCCTGACTATTTTTGTCTGCCAGATGCTCGGTATCCTTCCCGCCGGCCGGGGCGGCTCCGGAGGAGGGGGCGGCTTTGGCGGTGGTGGATTTGGCGGCGGCGGTGGAGGCGGGGGCTTCAGCGGCGGCGGTGGCAGTTTCGGCGGGGGCGGGTCTTCCGGCGGCTGGTGATAACAATAATGAGCAGGCACAACACGACATGGCATTACTGACTGAACACGAACAACGCAAGGTCGCCGAGGCCATCGCCCGGGTCGAGCGCGACACCGACGCCGAACTGGTGACGGTGCTCGCGGCCCGCGCCGACGACTACGCGTACATCCCGCTGCTGTGGGCCAGTCTGCTGGCGCTGGTGGTGCCGGGGATCGTGCATTACCTGACGGGCTGGCTGACGATGCACAGCCTGTTGCTGGTGCAGTGGGTCAGTTTTGTCGTGCTGTGCCTGGTGTTTCGCCTGCCCAAGGTCACCACTCATCTGATCCCGCGCCACGTTCGGCACTGGCGCGCCTCGAACCTGGCGCGTCGGCAGTTTCTCGAACAGAACCTGCATCACACGGTGGGCAGCACCGGCATGCTGATTTTTGTCTGCGAGGCGGAGCGGTATGTGGAAATTCTGGTGGATGAGGGGATTTCCAAGAAGCTGGATAACAAGAGCTGGGACTCGATTGTCGCGGCGTTTACCGAGCAGGTACGGCAGGGGCAGACGTTGCAGGGGTTTGTCACGTGTATCGAGGCGTGCGGCGAGTTACTCAAGGTGCATGTGCCGGTGACGCAGGTGAGGAATGAGTTGCCGAATCGGTTGGTGGTGTTGGGATAAGCCGTTCGGGAAATTAGCCGTGCCCTCGAACGCCATCCCCCCTAAACTAGCGTCCATTCCCGATTTGCCCGTCCGAGGCCGCTTTTTCCCATGTCCGTTACCGCTCCTTCCGCATCTGCCAAACCGGCGCCCGATCACCACGCCCGGTTCATCGAGCTGCTGCAAACCAGCCTCGAACAGAACGGCTTCATCAAACTGGTGCTGGCCAAGTACGTCGGCGAAGAAGCGGATCTGCAGCGGATCATCATCAAGCCTGTGACGGTCAAGGCGCAGCCGTGCCTGTCGTTCGTTTATCGCTACAAGACCCGCGACATCACCAAGAACCTGCCGCTGGACGAAGCGGTGACGATGATTGCCGGATTGCTGCCGGCGGCGTTCAAAAATGCGCATTTGCTGGCGCTGACGGACGAAGCCCAGCTCGAATACAGCAAAAAGGGCAAGAGCTCGCTGTTCATGAGCAAACCCCAGCAATTGCGCGAAGTGCCGTCCGCCGAGCACAACCGCGAGAAAAACCGCTTCCTCGATCTGAACCGGCCGTTCCTCAAGGATCTGGGCGTGACCAACGCCCAGCACGAGCTGATCCCGGCGATGTCGCGCAAGTGGAAGCAAATCAACAAGTTCATCGAAGTGTTCAGCCACGCATTGACCTCGTCACCGCTGGCGCTGGATAAACCGGTGCGGGTGGCGGATTTCGGTTCGGGCAAGGGTTACCTGACGTTCGCCATTCATGACTATCTGCGCAACACCCTGAAGGCCGAGGGCGAAGTCACCGGCGTCGAACTGCGCGAAGAAATGGTCAACCTGTGCAACACCGCCGCCGCGAAGCTGGAACACCCGGGGCTGGTGTTCAAATGCGGTGATGTGCGCAGCGTGGCGCCGAGCGAGCTGGACGTGATGATCGCCCTGCATGCCTGCGACATCGCCACCGACTACGCGATCCACACCGGCATCCGTTCTGGCGCCTCGATCATCATGTGCTCGCCGTGCTGTCACAAACAGATCCGCTTGCAGATCCAGAGCCCGGCGCTGCTCAAGCCGATGCTGCAATACGGCTTGCACCTGGGCCAGCAGGCGGAAATGGTTACCGACAGCTTGCGTGCGCTGTTCCTTGAAGCCTGCGGTTACGAGACCAAGGTGTTCGAGTTCATCTCCCTGGACCACACCAACAAGAACAAGATGATCCTCGCCGTGAAGCGCGCCGAGCCGGTGGACCCGACTCAGCTGCTGGTGAAGATTCAGGAATTGAAAGCGTTCTACCAGATCAGCGAGCACTGCCTCGAAACCCTGCTGCTCGCCGATGGCCTGCTGAAACTCAAGGCTTGAGCTGAACCCCGGCCGGTAATGTGCCCGGTTGAGCCGGGCGCAC
Source organism: Pseudomonas sp. CH235 (assembly GCF_004368175.1). Taxonomy (NCBI): domain Bacteria; kingdom Pseudomonadati; phylum Pseudomonadota; class Gammaproteobacteria; order Pseudomonadales; family Pseudomonadaceae; genus Pseudomonas; species Pseudomonas sp. CH235. The sequence goes on along the minus strand of NZ_RRZJ01000018.1, from coordinate 63,738 downwards.
CGCGGTCTTGCGCCCGAGCATCACCGTCGCGATCACGCCGCAGGCGAACAGCCAGGTGATCGGCTCCACGTGTTCGCCGAAGAACAGCGCGGAAAACGCGATGGTGAAGAAGATCTGCAGCAACTGGATCTGACTGACCCGGGCAATGCCACCCATGGCCAGCCCGGCGTACCAGGCGAAGAACCCCAGGAACTGCGAAAACAGCGCGACGTAGCCGAAGGCCCACCAGGTTTTCGCCGACACCGCGCCCTGATGCTGGAAAGCCAGATACAGCACCGGGCCGATCAGCAGCGGCGTCGACAGCACCAGCGCCCAGCAGATCACTTGCCAGCCGCCCATCTGGCGGGCAAGACGCCCGCCCTCGGCATAACCCAGACCGCCTACCGCGATCGCACCCAACATCAACAAATCCCCGGCCTGAATGCTGCCGGCGCCGGTGTACAACGCATAACCCAGCACCAGCGCACTGCCCAACGCGGCGCAGGCCCAGAAGGCTTTCGACGGGCGTTCATGGGACAGCCACGCGGCGTACAGCGCCACGCACAGCGGCTGCAAACCGTTGACCAGCGCGCCATGGGACGCCGGCAAGGTCTGCATGGCCCACGCCGACAGCACCGGGAAACCGAGAATCACCCCGGCGATCACCAGACTCAGGCCTTTGACTTGCTTCCAGGTCGGCCACTTTTCCCGTCGCCACAACAACAGCGCCGCTGCCGGAATCGCCGCGAACAACGCGCGACCGAGGCCGTTGAGCAGCGGGTGCAGTTCCTGCACCACGATGCGGGTGAAGGGCAGGGTAAGGCTGAAAATCACCACGCCGAGCAGGCCGAGGGCCATGCCGGTGTTTTCGCGCGAAGACATGAGGGCAACCAGATTCGAGGGTGGCAGGGAGGTGTATTCATCTAGCCACAAACCACGGCAATCGGGCTGTTACAGCTGAGCGCAGAGTTATCCATACAGTTTGCGAACGCCATCGCGGTCCTTGGGCTACTGTGAATACTCCTGCGCATTCACCAGAGGAGTCCTGTCCATGGCCGCGAAAAAGATTCTGATGCTGGTCGGCGATTACGTCGAAGACTACGAAGTGATGGTGCCGTTCCAGGCTCTGCAAATGGTCGGGCACACCGTGCATGCCGTGTGCCCGGATAAAGCTGCCGGCAAGACCGTGCGCACCGCGATCCACGATTTCGAAGGCGACCAGACCTACAGCGAAAAGCCCGGTCACCAGTTCGCCCTGAACTTCGATTTCGCCAAGGTCGATGCCAAGGATTACGACGCACTGCTGGTGCCCGGTGGACGCGCTCCGGAATACCTGCGGCTGAACGAAAAAGTCCTCGAACTGGTGCGAGCTTTCGACAAGGCCGGCAAGCCAATTGCCGCTGTCTGTCACGGCGCGCAACTGCTGGCGGCGGCGGGGATTCTCGAAGGTCGCGAGTGCAGCGCCTATCCGGCCTGCGCCCCGGAAGTGCGGCTGGCCGGCGGCACCTACATCGACATCCCGGTCACGGACGGCCATGTCCAAGGCAACCTGGCCACCGCGCCCGCCTGGCCGGCGCACCCGAAATGGCTGGCCGGTTTCCTTGGTTTGCTTGGGACTAAAATCACCCTGTGACACATCGATAAGGAGAAACACCATGTCCGGATGGTATGAGTTGAGCAAAAGCAGCAGCGGTCAGTACAGGTTCGTGCTGAAAGCGGCGAATGCCGAAACCATTCTGACCAGCGAGCTGTACACCACACGCACGGCCGCCGAAAACGGCATTGCCTCGGTGCAGACCAACAGCCCGCTGGATGACCGCTACGAGAAAAAATCGACGAAGGACGGCCACCCCTACTTCAACCTCAAGGCGGCCAATCACCAGATCATCGGCAGCAGCGAATCCTATTCATCGGACGCGGCGTGTGCCAAAGGCATCGCCAGCGTCAAGACCAACGGGCCGTCCAAAGTGATCAAGGACAAGACACTGCCGGTGCTTTGAATCCAACACAAAACCCTGTGGGAGCAAGCTCGCTTCCACAGGGTTGGTGTGTACCTTGAAATCAGTTCAGGCTTTTGAGAATGGCCTGCAACTGATTACGCCCGGCCTCGCTCAGCGGGAACACCGGCAAGCGTGGATCGCCGACTTCCAGGTCGGTGAGTCGCAGACCGGCCTTGATCGTCGCCGGCAAACCGCCCTTGAGGATGAAGTCCAGCAGCGGCAACTGGCGGTAGAACAGCTCCCGCGCCTTGCCGAGATCCCCTGCCAGTGTGGCTTCGTACAAATCCAGGTTGAGCTGCGGGATCAGGTTCGGTGCCGCCGTGCACCAGCCTTTGGCCCCAGCAGCGAAGGCTTCCAGCGCCAGCGGGTTGCAGCCGTTGTAGAACGGCACCCGGCCTTCGCCCAGCAGTTGCAGCTTGTGCATGCGCTGGATGTCGCCGGTGCTCTCCTTGACCATGGTCACGTTTTCCACGCCGTTGACGATGCGCAGGATCAGCTCCACCGACATGTCGGTGCCGCTGGTGGCCGGGTTGTTGTAGAGCATGATCGGCACGCCGATGCTGTCGCCGATGGCGCGGTAGTGGGCGAGGATTTCCGCCTCGGTCAGCTTCCAGTAGGACGTCGGCAGCACCATCACTACGTCGGCGCCATGGGCTTCGGCGAAACGGGCGCGGCGTACCGCTTTGGCGGTGGTCAGGTCGGACACGCTGACCACGGTCGGCACGCGTTTGGCGACGTGCTTGATGCTGAATTCGGCGACCTGGTCCCACTCCGCATCGCTCAGGTAGGCGCCTTCGCCGGTGCTGCCCAGTGGCGCAATGGCGTGGACGCCGCCGGCGATCAGACGGTCGATGGAGCGGCCGAGGGCCGGCAGGTCAACGCCTTCGCCGTTGGCGCCGAACGGGGTGATGGTGTAGCCGATGATGCCGTGAATATTGGACATAAGAGTGCTCCGCAAGGATGAGGTGTTCAGTTCAGGCAATCGGCGTGCTGACGCAGGTTCTGCCGGGCGTAGTAGTTGAAGGCTGCGGCGTGGCGCTTGGGTTTCGACACCCAGTCATGCGCCTCGCGACCCAGCTCGGGGATGATCGGCTTGATCGTCCCGGCGGCCATTGCCAGCAATTGCAGTTTGGCGGCGCGTTCGATCAGTTGCGCGATGACACAGGCTTCCTCGATGGTCGTGCCGGTCGACAGCTGCCCGTGGTGGGAAAGCAGGATCGCCCGTTTGTCGCCCAAGGCCCCGGCAATCAACTCGCCTTCTTCGTTGCCCACCGGCACACCCGGCCAGCCTTCAAGGAACGCGCAATCGTCGTACAGCGGGCACAGGTCCATGTGGGAAATCTGCAGCGGCACTTCCAGCATCGACAGCGCGGCAATGTGCGTCGGGTGAGTGTGGATGATGCAGTTCACGTCCGGCCGGGCGCGGTACACCCAGCTGTGGAAACGGTTGGCCGGGTTGGCCATGCCGTGGCCTTCGAGCACTTCCAGGTCTTCGTTGACCAGCAGCAGATTGCTCGCGGTGATTTCGTCGAAACCCAGGCCCAGTTGCTGAGTGTAGTAAGTGCCCGGCTGCGGGCCACGGGCGGTGATCTGCCCGGCGAGGCCCGAATCGTGGCCGTTCTCGAACAGGATCCGGCAGGTCAGGGCCAGCTTTTGCCGGTCTGTCCACGTATTATCCGCCAGGCTTTTTTGCATCTGGGTCAGCGCTTGCTTGACCAGTTCGTCTTTGGGTAGTGCTAATGTCTTCGCCATATCCGTGTCCTGTGGTGGTTGCCATGGATGACACTTAAGAGGCTATATGACACTTTGTGTCATTGGCAAGGACAAATCGTCTTTCCTTTGCTGGATTAATCGCTTCGCATGTCTATCCGTTTGAAATTATTGAGAAAAAAACTTGGCGTAACCCTTGAGGCGCTGGCCGAGAAATCCGGCATGACCAAGAGTTACCTGTCGAAGGTCGAGCGCGGGTTGAACACGCCGTCGATTGCCGCCGCGCTGAAACTGGCCAAGGCGCTGAACGTGAAAGTCGAAGAGCTGTTCTCCGAAGACAACGTCAGCCTCGACAGCTACAGCCTGGTGCGCAGCCACGAACGCCAGTCGCTGGCGGCCAACGACCACAGCCCAGGCTACGCGGTGCTGGCTCATCAGGTCAGCGAGCGCAGCCTGCTGCCGTTCATCATTTACCCGCCGAGCGAATTCACTGACAAAACCTTCAAGGAACACTTGGGCGAGGAGTTTCTGTTCGTCCACGAAGGTCGAGTCGAAGTGGACTTCGTGAACGAACGGGTGCTGCTGGAGCGGGGCGATGCGCTGCACTTCAATGCGCAGAAACCCCATCGCATCCGCTCAGTGGGCGAGGTGCAGGCACAGTTGCTGGTGGTGGTGCACAGCAGCGAGGAGTGATCAGACCTCGACCGGCACCGACAGCTTCGGATTCCCCAGCGCATGGCTCTTGGAATCAAAGAACCGCAACTCGACGCCCGTGCCCTCGAACAGCTTCGCGTAGTGCCGCTTCTGGTGCTGGATGAACGCCGCGCTGCGCGGGTAGATCGAGATCGCCACGGTCTTCGGTTTCGCCAGACGCAGGGCGCGCACGAGGTGACTGTCCTGTTCGGCGAGGGCGTGGCCGAAGATGCACAGGTTGTCGCCGTGACCGAGTAACTGGTCGTAGCAGAACGACAGGTAATCGGAACTGCGGATGGTCTTGAGCTTGTCGGCGCTCGGCCCTTCGTTGACGAACAGCGGCACGTCGTCGAGTGTCTTGATCGTGTTGTTGATCGCGAAACTGCCGAGCAGCGTGCCCTCGGTGGCGGTCAGTTTGCGCGCGGTGCCGTCCTGATTGCGCACCAGATGCAGACCGCCGTGCAGGTACAGCAGACGCGGTTTTTCAGTGTGGCTTTCGCACAAATCGAAACTCGCATCGGGGCCGTTGAACAGGTCGTCGATCACCTCGCCCTGATGTTGCAGGGCCCAGTAATTGAGCAGGTCGTAGTTGGTGGTGAACACCGTGCGATAGCTCGCCAGTTCACTGTTCAGGGTCGCCAAAGTCGAGGCTTCGATCAGCCGCCACGGGATGTGCACCGCGTGCACGGTGTTGATCAGCGCTTCCTTGATCGCGTAGTAGCGGTTGCGCGGCGCGGCCGAGCTGACGGCCAAAGCCTTGTTGACCCGGCTGGTGGTTTTCAGCGCGCCGAGCACCTGCTCGAAGCTGCGTGTCTGCATCGCGTCGAACACGCTCAGTTCCGACGGGCTCAGGGGCTTTTCTTCCACCGTGCGGGCGTTTTCGAACAGCGAGTCGTAGCCGAAATCGTCCCACACCGCGCGACTGGCGCCGTTGCCCAGCAGCAGACCGCTGAAGTCGGTGGTGGCGCGCAACGCGTTCCAGTCTTCGAGGGTGGCGTCGACATCCAGAAAATCGCTCATTGCAGGGCACGTCTCAAAACAAAGGGGCAGATGGACGGCGACTTTATCACGAGCGGGCATTGAGCCAGATCAACATCCGCCGTGACCGATCGGTCGATCCTTTGCGCACCCGCCGAATTGCAAGCGTCGATTCGGCCCCAGCCAGGAGACGCGCCATGAGCAGCACCTTTTTCATTCCCGCGGTAAACATCATGGGCAGCGGCTGCCTCGACGAAGCGATGAATGCGATCCGCAACTACGGTTTTCGCAAGGCGCTGATCGTCACCGACGCCGGTCTGGCCAGGGCTGGCGTGGCGACCATGATTGCCGAGAAACTGGCGATGCAGGACATCGATTCAGTGATCTTCGACGGCGCTAAACCGAACCCGAGCATCGCCAACGTCGAGGCCGGGCTGGCGCTGCTCAAGGACAGCCACTGTGATTTCGTGGTGTCCCTTGGCGGCGGCTCGCCACACGACTGCGCCAAGGGCATCGCGTTGTGCGCCACCAACGGCGGGCAGATCCGTGACTACGAAGGCGTCGATCAATCGACCAAGCCACAACTGCCGCTGATCGCCATCAACACCACCGCCGGCACGGCCAGCGAGATGACCCGGTTCTGCATCATCACCGACGAAACCCGCCACGTGAAAATGGCCATCGTCGACCGCAACGTCACGCCGCTGCTGTCGGTCAACGACCCGGCGCTGATGGTCGCCATGCCGAAAGGCCTGACCGCCGCCACCGGCATGGACGCACTGACCCATGCAATCGAAGCCTACGTTTCCACCGCCGCCAACCCGATCACCGACGCCTGCGCGCTGAAGGCCATGACCCTGATCAGCAACAACCTGCGTCTGGCCGTGCGCGACGGCAGCGACCTGGCCGCGCGGGAAAACATGGCGTACGCGCAGTTCCTCGCGGGCATGGCGTTCAACAATGCGTCCCTCGGTTACGTGCATGCGATGGCGCACCAGTTGGGCGGTTTCTACGATCTGCCTCACGGGGTGTGCAACGCGGTGTTGTTGCCGCATGTGCAGACGTTCAACGCGCTGGTCTGCGCCGACCGCCTCACTGACGTGGCCCACGCCATGGGCGCCGATATTCGCGGGTTCAGTCCGGAGGAGGGCGCAAAAGCCGCGATTGATGCGATCCGTTGTTTGGCTAGAGACGTGGAGATTCCCGGCGGCCTGCGTGATCTGGGCGCCAAGTGCACCGACATCCCGGTGCTCGCCGCCAACGCCCTGAAAGACGCCTGCGGCTTTACCAATCCGCGCGCCGCGGATCAGCGGCAGATCGAGGAGATTTTCCGCAGCGCGTTTTAAGCGGGCTGGCGATCGGGCGTGAACCTCGTGCAGAGCACCGCGCCCAATGCAAGAACGCAGCACAGCATCGACAGCGGCCATGCCTGCGGACTGGCGAGCAGGCTGGCCACCGCACCGATCAGTGCGGCCATCAATTGGTGGATGAAACCGCTCAGGGCCATCGCGTAAGCGCCGGCGATCGGCGCGCCATCGTTGGCCCGTGACAGGCTGATCGGATAGTTCAGCGACTGACCGAACACGGCGACGCAGTAAGGCAGCCAAAGCAGCCAGGCCATCGAGCTGGCCAACAGGCTGCCAGCCAGCATCACGCCAGTGCCGGCCATCACCAGCCCGACCCCCAGTGTCATCAACCGGTGCTGACCGGTACGCAGCACAAAGCGATTGACCGCCAGCGCCCCCAGAAAATATGCGGCGCTGATCGGCCAGCCCAGCAACCCATATTCAGTCGCCGACCAGTTGAACGGGCCTTGCAGAATCAACGGCACAGCGCTGTTGAACGCGATGATCACCCCATAACCCAGACCGCCCGCGAGCGCCGGCAGAAGAAACGCCCGATGGATCAGGATCGTTCGGTAGACCGCCCAAGGCGAAGCGGTTGTGGACGCTTCGACGAGTTTCGGAAAATTCAGGCGCGAGACAATCGCGGCCATCAACAGGCTGACCGCCCCCAGCAGATAAAAGATCGCCTGCCAGCCCAGCGTCACCTGAATGAGCGAACCGGCGTATTGCCCGATCCCGAGCGCGACAACGAACGAAATCGAAATCCACGACAACGCCTTCGCCAGCAGATCGCCCCGAAAGCTGTCACGAATCAGTACCCGCGCCATCACCGAAATGCCGCTGGCGCCGATCCCCTGAACCAGTCGCAGCAGCAGGAACGATTCCAGCGTCGCACCCAGTGGCAGCGCCAGATTCGCCGCGCCATAAATTCCCAGCGCCGCCAGCAGCACCGGTTTGCGGCCGATGCGCTGGGCCAGACTGCCCCAGAGCAGCATCGGCAGCGCCATGCCGATCAGGTACAGCGACAAGCCCCAGGCCACTTGCGGAGCATCGACCTGCAAATGTCCGGCGATCTGCGGCAGCGCCGGCAGGTAAATGCTCATGCCCAACTGGGCGAGGAACACGGTGGAGCAGGTGATAAGCAGAATGAGGCCGGGGTTCATAAGTCGTCCGTGAAGGTTCAGCGGTGGCGATCGCTACCGTGAGTCATTAACAGGTCGGTGATCAAATCACAGAAGTGGTGGATCAGTGTCGATTCCATGTCGGCGCGCAGCGTAACGCGGATCGCGGCTTTGCCCTGGGCTACCACCGGGAAAAACACGGCGCTGGTGAAAAAACCGTGTTCGGCCAGTTCAATGGCGATTCGATTGGCCAGGGCGGCGTCGCCACAGTTGATCAAGCGGATGGCCATGGAGCTGCCGTGCTGTTCGGTGCTCAAGAGGCTGTCGAACAGGCGAATATTGGCCTGGAGCCGAACCTGCAAGGCCCTCAGTTCTGCACTGCGATGCAGCTCGATCGACGCTAGGCCCGCACCAATGGCCGCGCAATTGAGGCTTTGCGACCAGTTGCTCGGCCCGCCGTAACGCTGGATCAATGTCTTCTGCCGCTGATTGCCGAGCATCACCAGACCGCCGCTCGCCCCGAACGATTTGGCCAGCGAAGCGACGATCAGGCAGTCCTCTTCCAGTGCCGGCATTCTTGGCCGTACAAGGCCGGCACCGTTGCTGCCCACCGCCGACAATGCGTGGGAGTCGTCCAGATAAAGAAACAGGCCGTAACGTTCTTTCAGATACAGCAGGCCGTCCAGATTGGCGACGCCGCCCATGCTGTAGGCACCGTCGGCGATATAGGCGACGGTTGTGTGGCGCTGGCACACCGATTCGAGAAAATCCATGTCGTTGTGAGGGCCGGTCAGTACCTGGGTTTCGTCGGCGCAACTGGCTTTCAGGTGATTCATCGAATAGTGGGCCAAGCGGTCGAACACCATCACCGGCGGACGGTTGTGCGTGAACACGCCACTGGCCAGCAGCGGCAGGATCCCGGCGCTCGCGGCGCTGCAGGACAGACTGCTCAGACACACCGCGCCAAACAATTGCGACAGCTCGTTTTCGTACTGATCGAGCAGTGCCAGCTTGCAGCGGTTTTTCGAATTGGCAACGCGCAGTGTCCCGGTTTCACGCAGCGCCGCGATGGCGCCTTCAAGCAGGGCAGGGTGGTGGTCGAGACCCAGATAGGAGGTGGTGCAGAAATGATGAAGTTGGCGCCCGTGCTGATCAAGCAAGTGATTGCAGCCTTTGACCTCGACGTTGAGTGCGGCGATTTTTCCGGCTTCGGCGGCCTCCCAATCGTGGTCTGCCAAAGCGATGACTTTGCGGTAATTGGAGAAAGTGTTGGCGGATTCCGTCAGGTGATTCATAGGCAGCTCTCCTTGAGCAGGGCAATCCATGGGGTGTTGCAAATTGTGTGTGTTGCCAGACTTTACAGAGACCTATGCAAGGTCAGAATCGGCTGCGTCCGATAGCATTGACGGCTGTTGGAGATTTACTTGTAGGGCGAAGCCTTGCCGGGCTGTGAAGCGATGAAATGCCCGACAAGTCCGGTGCTAGAGAGCCTACGCTTGAACCCTTATCCAACGGCTGTGGCGCTCTTTTCCAGCGTCGGGGAGAACTGGATCAACGCCATTCCCGCCATCAACAACACCGCGCCGAACAGGCGCGGCAACGTCAGATGTTTCTCCACCAGCCCGAACAGTCCGAAGTGATCCAGCAAGATTGACGTGATCATTTGCCCGGCCAAAGCCAGCGCCAGAAATCCCGAAGCCCCCAGCTTCGGCAGCAACACCACCGCCAATGCGACGAAGCACACCCCGAACGCGCCGCCGGTCCACATCCACAACGGCAGCTTGCCGGCGAGGGCCAGCGACGGCAACGGTAGGCGCAAGGCGACAATCACCGGCAACAGCACCAGCACGCTCACCACCAGCGAGGTCAGCGTCGCCCACAGCGGATGCCCCAACCCGCGCGCCAGATTGATGTTGATCGCACTCTGAAACGGCACCACCGCCCCGGCAAATACCGCCAACAGCAGCAATCCGACCCACTGCATCGTTCCCATGATCGTTCTCCGGCAAGGTTTTGCTGGACTCTAGGGTATTCGTCGCGCAGATTTAAATTCTGTTTTTGTATCCGGAACATGCACCTAATGAATGATCTGCGCCGTATCGATCTCAATCTGCTGGTGATCCTCGACGCCTTGCTCGGCGAGCAGCACGTGACCCGCGCTGCCGAGCGCCTGCACCTGAGCCAACCGGCAGTCAGCCATGCGTTGGCGCGTCTGCGCGACTTGCTGGGTGATCCGTTGCTGGTGCGTGCCGGTTCGGGGCTGGTGCCCACCGCGCGGGCGCTGGAGCTGGCGGCACCGCTGGCCGAAACCCTGGCTCAGGTGCAATCGCTGCTGGCGCCGAACACCTTTGATCCTGCCAGCGCCCGTCGGACCTTTCGCCTCGCGATGTCGGACTACGGCGCGGCGCTCATCCTGCCCGGGCTGATTCGCACTCTGCGCGCGGAAGCGCCGGGCATCGACCTGCAAATCAGCCATGCCAGCCGCGAAGGCATGGTCGAAGGCCTGCTCAACGGCGACATCGACCTCGCCGCCGGCGTACTCCCCGAATTGCCCGGCGAACTGCGCAGCACGCCGCTGTTCGAAGAGCGCTACGTCTGCCTCCTGGATCGCCAGGGCCTTCCCGCCGGAGGTGTTCTCGACCTGCCAACCTATCTCTCCCGTCCCCATGTCTTACTGGAAATGCGCGGCAGCGGCACCCCGGAAATCGAACGCACCCTGACCGCCCTGCGCGAACGCCGTCGCGTCGCCATCAGCCTGCCGCACTGGAGCGTTGCGCCGCGGTTCATCAGCGGCACGGATCTGATCCTGACCGTGGCTTCGCGGGCGTTGAACGAGGTGGATGACGAATCGCTGATCGTCGTGCCGCCACCGTTTGAAATAGAGCCGTTCACGTTTGTATCGGCGTGGCACAAGCGGCGGGGCGGGGATCAGGCGTTGAACTGGTTGAATCGGCGAATTGAGCAGGGGATAGTGCGCGGCTGAAAAAACATCAAGGAGCGGGGCGTGACAGTGAAGTCTGGGGTTGTTGTGGGGCTGGCGCTTTGTGGGGCGCTGATGGCGGGGCAGGTGCTGGCTGATTGTGTGCCTGCGCCGGTGATCGGTGATCTGGATTTCTCCGTGTGCAAGCAGTGGCCGGCGTATCCGGGGTTGAACATCAGCGCGGATGCGAAATTTGAACGCAGCTCCGTGCCGGGTGGCACCGGCACGAGCGGCACTTATGATTTCAATTTATCGGTCATTAAAAGCGACCAAACGGAACCGGTTGCCACTTATCACCAAGCCTCCGCTTTCTTCTCGGGTGGGGTGGCATTGCGAGATCTCTCGCTCGATACCGCGCGCTACAAGCTCACCCCTGAGGTACGGGCGTTTGGCGTTCGCGTGCAATTCACCAATGCCTCTCGCCTCAACCCGCTTGAAGAAACGCACCTCTCTCTTTATGTGAGAGAGGGTGAAAAGTTACGTCCCGTGCTCAGTCAATTAGTGGTTTATGAGTACGGGGGTGAATGGGACGGTGATTGCGCCGGCGAGCGATATGAGACAACCAGAACGGTAGAAATTGCCAAGACCAGCTCCCATGGTTATGCCGATCTGATCATTAAAACCAAGACGACAGGGACGACCAATGTCGTTGAAGGCAATACTTGTGAAGACAAAATCAGTGTCAGCAGTCCTGAACTGACAACCCTTCACTACGACGGAAAATCGTACGTCTTGCCTAAAGGTTTCCAGGCGATCGAGTGATACAGAACCAACGCGACTTATTTCAAGGAAGAACAATGTTTACCCCAACCCGACTTCTTATCGCCCTCGGCTTTCTGGCCATCACCGCTCCAGCCCAGGCCCAGGTTTCCTGCGTCACCAAGGATTTCAACGACCAGTCAATGGCACGTTGCAAGGCATGGCCGGCTTTCAAGGATCAGGCGATTGCCCTCAAATCCACCTACGTGCCGGATGCTGGTAGTGACGATGCCGGTGTGTTTGATCTGGATCTGGCGATCATCGATACCAGCAACTGGAAGACGCTGGCGACGTATGCGAAACCCGGTGCCTACAATTCCGATGCCATTCGTTTCACCGATCTGCTGGTCGATACCGCTCGCTATCGCCTGGCCCCGGATGTTCGCGCGTTCGGGCTGCGGTCAAAGTTCTCGCACAATTCAAGCGCCATCCCCTACGAAAAAACCGACCTGACACTCTATGTGCGTGAGGGTAATAAACTGCGCCCGGTACTTGATGGCCTGGTGGTCTACAAGAATAACGGTGAGTGGCTGGAAAACTGTGTGGGTGAAGGTCAGCAAATTCGCCGAACCGTGGAAATCGGCCCGACCAGCCACAATGGCTATTCCGACCTGATCATCACCTCTAGCGGCACGGCGATGAAAACCGTCAAGGCCGGCAAGGAATGCGTTTCCCAGGATTCCCCACTGAAGAAAACCCAAATCACCCTGACCTACGACGGCAAGCAATACCTCATCCCCGAAGACCTCAGAGGTTACTGACCGATGCTCACCGGCCTCAACCACCTGACCCTCGCCGTCACCGATCTGGATCGCAGCCTCGGGTTCTACCGCGACGTGCTGAAGCTGCGAGTCGAAGCCACGTGGGACGCCGGTGCCTATCTGTCGCTCCCGGGCCTGTGGTTGTGCCTGTCGCTCGATGCGCAACGCCAACCCGAGTCCGCCGCCGATTACACCCACTACGCCTTCAGCCTTGGCGCAGCGGATTTCCCGCTGTTTGTGCAACAGCTTCGCGCCGCCAACGTGGAGGAATGGCGTGACAACCGCAGCGAAGGCGCGTCGTTCTACTTCCTCGACCCGGACGGGCACAAACTCGAAGCCCACGTCGGCGATCTCGCCTCGCGACTGTCCGCGTGTCGGCAAAAGCCTTATGCGGGGATGCGTTTTTTCAACGAGTCGTGAATATTCACAAACCGCTGGGATAGACTGGCGGCCACGTTTTCCGGGACTTGCAGGTTTTCATGACTCCATCGTTGCTAATGGCCGTGCTGGCCTCGGGTTTCATTTACGGCATCACGCCGGGGCCGGGTGTGCTGGCGGTGTTCGGTATCGGCGCTGCGCGAGGACGACGGGCCGGGGCGGGGTTTCTGTGCGGGCATCTGCTGGGCGATGTGATCTGGTGCAGCACCGCGCTGATCGCGATTGTCGGCGCCCGGGAAATCGGCAGTACCGCGTTCGATGTGCTCGGCGTACTCAGCGGCCTGTACCTGTTCTGGCTCGGCTGGCGTGCGGTGCGGGCCAAGCGCAGTAATGGCGAGCAGCCGCAGGGTGCGGCGCGTCAGCCGTTCTGGCACGGCATCCTGTTCGGCCTGACCAACCCCAAGGCTTACCCGGTGGCGGTGGCGACCTTCACTGCGCTGCTGTCGAGCCGCGCCGAACTGCTCAACTGGTCGATGCTGCCGATGCTGATCGCTTTGAGTTTCCTCGGCGGATTGCTCGCCTACGCTATCCTCATTGGCATCGTCGGGGCGCGCCAGGTGCGTACGTTGTACCAGCGCCATGAACTGGCGATCACCCGATTGTGCGGGATCATGTTCATCGGTTTTGCCATCAACGCGCTGGTGCATGCGCTGCCGGGGTTGATGCCGAACAAGGCTTGAAATCGATCGCAGGATGCGAGGTCGGGGTCAGGGACGGTGGATAAGTGCTGCATTGTCCGGACACCTTTTCTGAACCATGAAAAGCCGAAATTCCGCGCCGCTGGCGAGTTACATCGATCTGTTGCTGGACGCCGTTTGCGCGGTCGACAGGCAAGGTCGTTTCGTTTTTGTCAGCGCGGCCTGCGAGCGGATTCTCGGCTACACGCCTGACGAACTGATCGGCCAGTCGATGATTGACTACGTCTACCCGGCCGACCGTGAGCGCACCCTGGCCGCCGCGAGCGACATCATGGGCGGCGAGCCCAAGCACAATTTCGAAAACCGCTACGTACGCAAGGACGGCAGCGTCGTGCACATTCTGTGGTCGGCGCGCTGGTCGGAGGTCGATCAACTGCGCATCGCCGTGGCCCGGGACATCACCGAACGCAAACTCGCCGAATCCCGTCAGGCGGCGTTGTACGCGATCTCCGAAGCGGCGCACGCGGCGGAGGATCTGCTGGCGCTGTTCAAGCGCATCCACCTGATCATCGGCGAGTGGCTGCCGGCGCTGAACTTCTCCGTGGCGCTGTACGACGAACATTGCGCGCAGCTGAATTTTCCCTATCACGTCGACGATGACGAGTTGCAACCGGAACAACCCGGCACCGTCACCGGGCGCCTGTGTGCGGAAGTAATCCGCAGCGGCCAGCCAATCCTGCTGACCCCGGATTGCCCCCACGCGCCGCCGGAGTTCGCCGCGCTGGTGGCCGGACAGCAATCGCCGTGCTGGCTCGGCGTGCCGCTGAGTTCGAAAGACCGCACGATTGGCGCGCTGATCGTCAAAAGCCTGCCCGGCGGCGAGCGTTATACCGAGCGCGACAAGGAACTGCTGCAATACGTCTGCGCCCAGGTCGCCACTGCCATCGAACGCCAGCAACTGCACGCCCGTCTTCGACGCATGGCGCAGTATGACCAACTGACCCAGTTGCCCAACCGCGAACTGCTGCGCGACCGGCTCAAGGCTGCGCTGAACCATGCGCGGGAACGGGCCGGGCACATGGCGCTGCTATACGTCGATCTGGATCGTTTCAAACAGGTCAACGACACCTTTGGCCATGGGGTCGGCGACATGCTGTTGCAGGCGGTGGCCAACCGGCTCAAGGGCTGCGTGCGCGAGACCGACACCGTGGCGCGGATCGGCGGCGACGAGTTCGTGGTGCTGTTGCACAGCGTCCACGCCGCCGACGATGCCGACAGTGTCGCGGAAAAAATCCGACAGGTACTGGTGCAACCCATGCGCCTGGACGGGCACAACCTGCACATCGAACCGAGCATCGGCGTGGCCCGTTATCCCGAGCATGGTGATGAGGAACAGCAACTGTTTCGTCACGCCGACCAGGTGATGTACGCCGCCAAACGGCAGAATCATAAAAGGCTGGACAGCTGATTGGCGGTTCACCGTTCGTCGCGGCGACGGCAACTTTTCTAAACCTTTGGCAGTCAGGAAATTCTCAATCTAGGCGGGCACCTGCTCGCTTACGATCAATGCCAAGAGGTAGAGAATCATGCCTAACTCAAGAAACTCGAACTCGGGAAACTTCGCCAACGATCGAACGAAGGCGTCTGAAGCCGGTCGCAAAGGTGGGAAAACCACCACCACGACTGTCGACAAAGAGCCAAAAACCGACATGGGCCGCAAGCCTGCTCAGAAATCGAAGTAGTCGGCGAAGGTTGTTTTGATTGAGAGGCGGGGGCGCAAGCTCCCGCTTGAATCTGCAAAGAAGGAGGGCGCGACCATGAGCCGGATGGCCACCCGAGTACGCCACATCAGTTTTGTCAGCCTGCTGGGGTTGTTCGCCAGCAGCGCGTTTGCCCAGTCGCCCGCCGACTTCATCAACGAAGCCTCGGCCAAAGGCATGGCCGACATCGAGGCCAGTCGTCTGGCGCACAGCAAGGCCGAGTCCAAAGAGGTCAAGGATTACACCATCGTCGTGATCAACGACCGCACCACCGCCAACCAGCACCTGGCGAAAATCGCCAAGAAACTGGACCTGCCGGTGGCGCCCCGCGAAGAAGTCGCCGACAAGGCCAAGGCGTTGATGCCGGAAGTCAAAGAAGGCGCCAGTTTCGATCAGGCCTACGCCGCCAGCCAGGTCAAAGCCACGGAAGAGGCCATTCAGCAGATCCAGCAGGAGGCTCAGACCACCGACGTGCCGGAGATCAAGGCGTTTGCCGACGAGACCCTGCCAAAACTGCAGAGTCATCTGGAAATGGCCAAGGCCCTGGCCAGTCGCTAAATCCGCAGCAATAAAAAAACGGCGCTCATGGCGCCGTTTTTGCGTTCTTCAACAGTCGTTCAGATCCTGTTTCGGCTTGCTCTTGTCCCCAAGGCCTTCCAGGTCGAACACCTCGTTCTCGCCCATCGCCCGGTAATGCCGGCGCAGCGCTTCCAGCTGCTTGAGATCCAGCGACTCCAGCCCGAGCATCGCGTTCTGCGCCTCCTTGTTCACCCGCAGCAACTCATCGAGTTTCAAATGAATGATGTCGGTGTCGCGGTTCTGGGTGTTCTGAATCAGGAACACCATCAGGAACGTGATGATCGTGGTCGAGGTGTTGATGATCAGTTGCCAGGTGTCGTTGTAATCGAAAATCGGCCCGCTCAACCCCCAGAGCCCGATCAGAATCAAAGCCCCCATGAACGTCTTGGGGCTGCCGGCCCAGAGCGCCAGCGTTTGCGAAATCTTTGCGAATTTCATGGCCGTGTTCCTTGTTGGGGGGAGCTTGAAATTCAGACATCGGGGGTGGGCGGAAAATTCTACTTACAGTTTTCTGAGTCCCTGTGGGCACGGCCGAAAACAGCGTTCCCGGCGATATCGGACCTACGTAGGGGAGGGCAGATAAACACGATCGCTGTATCGTGACGGCAGCCGCTTTTCCACGTTTCGCCAGAACGTCCACGACAGGAGAACGCAATGACCTGGTCCGCCAAGCAATACGTCACTTTCGAAGATGAACGCACCCGCCCGGCCCGCGACTTGCTGGCGGCGATTCCCACGGCCGAGGCGCGTTCCGTGGTCGATATCGGATGTGGCCCCGGCAACTCGACCGAGCTTCTGGTGGAGCGTTTTCCGGGGGCGAAAGTGCAGGGACTCGACAGTTCGCCGGACATGATCGACGCCGCGCGCAAGCGTCTGCCGCAGTTGCAGTTCGAGGTGGCGGACATCGATAAATGGGCCGATGAAGGGCCGTTCGATGTGATCTTTGCCAACGCTGTTTTGCAGTGGGTGCCGGATCACGCGACGTTGTTGCCGGCACTGGCGGGCAAGTTGGCGCAGGGTGGCAGTCTGGCGATTCAGATGCCGGACAACCTCAACGAGCCGTCCCATCGGTTGATGCGTGAGGTGGCTGCCAACGGGCCGTGGGCCAGCAAACTGGCCGGTGCGGCGGGGCAGCGGACGGAAATGGCGGATGCCAGTGCTTATTTCTCGATGCTGCGGCCGCATTGCGCGCGGGTCGATGTGTGGCGCACCACCTATCACCATCAGTTGGCGGGCGGGGCTTCCGGCGTTGTCGAGTGGTTCAAGGGTAGCGGTCTGATTCCGTTTCTCAGTCCGTTGACGGAAGCCGAGCGGGCGGACTATCTGGCGCAATATCTGGCGGAGGTTGCGAAGGCTTATCCGGCGCTGGCGGATGGTTCGGTGTTGTTGCCGTTTCCGCGGTTGTTCATTGTCGCCACACGTTGAAATGAAAAAGGGCCGACTTGATCGGCCCTTTCTTTTGGAGTCAGCGTTGTACGGCGACCAGCATCATCATCGGCCGCTCACGCTCTTCAGCGAGCGCCGGTTGCGCGGCCACTTCGGCATCGCTCGGGCCCCATTCATTGACGTGTTGAATCGTGAATCCGGCGCCTATCAACGCGTTGAGTAGCGTGCCGACCGTGCGATGCTGCTTGATCACGCCATCGGCCAGCCAGTTGGTCACCCGCTCGCCCTCCATCTGATAACTGTCCAGCGGCCAGCGCTTGTGGCCCTCGCTGTCGATCAGCCAGCCCGGATTGCGCGGCGCCATGAAGATCGGGTGCTCGATGGAAAACACAAAATGCGCACCGGGTTTAAGCGCCGCGTGCAGTTTGTTAAACAGCCCCGAGAGATCCTTGATGTAGTGCAGGGCCAGTGAGCTGTAGGCCAGATCGTAAGTGCACGCAGGCAAGTCGAGGTGTTCCAGGTCGGCACGTTCGTAGCGGATGTTCGCGGCCGAGGTGGTTTCCTTCGCCCGCTCGAGCATTTTCTCCGAGACATCCAGCCCCAGCACTTGGGCAGCGCCGTTTTCGCTCGCCCAGCGGCAGAACCAGCCGTAGCCGCAGCCCAGATCCACTACCTGCAAACCGTGCAGGGAGGGCAACAAGGCTTTCAGCACCGGCCATTCCGGCGCGGCATCGAGGCCGCCGATGGAGCGGTTCATCTGGCTGTAGCCCTGGAAAAACTCGGGGTCGTCGTAGATGTTCTGGGTCATGGATTTGATGCTCTTTTGAATTTGATTTGGGTGGCTCGGAGGCCACGGTTTTGAATCCCTCGAAACGTGATGGCGCGTATTCGTCGATGGCCGCGCAGGGGGAGGGTGGTGGGCGATGGGGAAATGCTAGCGGGTCGTGGCGAGTGTGAGAACCGGGGGAGTGTTGGGGATCTGTAAACGCGGTTTTTCGATACGGGATGTTTAAAGAGTTGGCCCTGTTTACTGAACCTTCCCACAAGGTTTTCAGGTTGTCCGTCGGAAGTGCGGACTCTAGCCTGTGAGGGTCGCTGATGAATCGGCGATCGGGATTGGAACCCCGGCGACTTCACTGAATGCAAAGCGTCGTTCATGACGTATGCTTGCGCACCTTGATGGTGTGCACTCTGTTATGGCGGCTGTGCGCGGGAGACTTAGAGTCTGTCGGGTTTTGCTTGGTGGCCCGGGTTCCAACCTGCGTACAGCTGCCACCCCTTCGCGTGGAACCGAATGGGGCAGCTCTAACCATCACACCGAGTATCAAATCATGTTCAAGCCAACCCCGAATCCCCCAGAAGTCGAAACCGACCCAGCGTCCCCGTACGTCTCGAATGACTGCAGAAAACTCAACGACGCTGCCAACCGCGCCCTCGATCACTACCTCTGCCCCGGCGCCCATGTCATGGGCACGACCAACCAGCCCGACCCGATGTACTTCGCCAACCCTGCCTACGACACCGAATCCCTGCTGGCCAACGCCAGCGAATCACTGGGCTCGGCATCCGAGATGCTCAACAACTTCGCCGCCACCCTCGACCCCGCCCACCGCAGAACCGCGATAGGCATTGCGCAACTGGTGATGCTGGGGGAATTGGCGGTGAATCAGGCGCTGGATCATGTTGAGGTGAAGGACTGAATTGCAGCTGTTTTGGCAGGCATAAAAAACCGGTCACGCGACCGGTTTTTAGTTTCATTTCAACCTGGCTGCAAAGCGTCGAGTGTTGTCGAAGTCCGTATCGGGCGAGTATTCGAGTCAGTATTTCAGACGCAATGCTTGTGTGGGTGACAGAGTTCAGCCCAATAAATAGCAAAATATAGTGAAATCTAAGGGTGTATAGGGATATCTGCTATACAACGATATATTCGTGTAGAGACAAGCATTTGTGAGGCTTTCATGGATCCATACCGTAATCCATTCGCTCCAGGCGCAGGCAGCAGACCGCCTGAGTTGGCAGGACGCGACACAATCCTTGAGGCAGCCAGGATTTCATGTGGGCGAGCCATCAACGGACGAAGCGCCCGATCCATCATGCTTCTTGGATTGAGAGGCACGGGTAAAACGGTACTGCTGAACGAGATTGGAAAAATTGCGAGGGAAGAGGGACTTCTCGTTTCAAAAGTAGAGGCTCCGGAGCGTGAAAGTCTTGCACGCCTTCTCTTTCCTGAAATGCGCAAAGTCATGCGCTCACTTTCTGCAGTAGAAGCTGCCAAGCAAATTGCGACCCGTGGACTGAATGGTTTGCGCGGTTTCGCCTCTATTTTCAAGATCGATATCGCAGGCGTGGAGATTGGTGTCGAACCGGAGCCAGGATTCGCTGACAGCGGGGATCTTCAATACGATCTTCCAGACCTTTTTGCCGTGATAGGTCAAGCTGCGCAAGCTGCAGGCAAAGGCTGGATTCTTCTGATTGATGAAGTTCAGTACCTTTCCGAAGCAGATTTATCTGCGCTTATTGTGTCGATCCATCACATGTCTCAAGAAGGGCTGCCGGTACTTCTCGTCGGTGCTGGTCTTCCCCAGGTTGCTCGTTTGGCAGGCGAAGCAAAATCCTACGCAGAGCGGCTTTTTCTATACCCTGCGGTTGATGCGCTTGATCAAGTATCTGCAATTCAAGCAGTTCAGAAGCCAATCGCGGATGAGGAGGCTTCGATCGAACTCGCAGCACTTGGCAATATTGTTGATCGGACGAGAGGGTATCCTTTCTTCCTTCAAGAGTGGGCATCCACTGCTTGGAACAACGCTGAAGGACCTGAAATCACAGTCGAAGATGTGGACCATTCATACGCGGAGACGTTGGCTTCTCTTGATGCGGGCTTTTTCAGGGTGCGCATTGATCGACTGACAAAGTCGGAAGTGCAGTTCGTGAAGACGATGTCGGAGCTCGGGGATGGCCCCTATGCAATGGCCGATATTGCGAAAGCGATGGGGCGTACACAGTCATCGCTTGGGCCGACTCGTGCCAACATAATCTTTAAAGGAATGATCTACAGCACAGATCACGGCTACTTGAATTTCACCGTCCCACTTTTTGCGGAATATATGCGTCGACAAGGATGAACCGGTCTCAGACGCGAGACTGAGACCAGAATGCGCGACTGATCCCGCGTGAAGGTGGAAACCGCTGGCTGCTTCTAACTCCAACAGTTTGGGGCTTATCTCGGTTTAGTCGGGATAACTCACAATTAAATGGAGTTAGCTGCAGTTGAGGTTACGCGTGCACCATTGTTGAGTGTGTTCTGATTCATTCGGCTTGCTCCACATCCCAGACACAAAAAACCGGTCATCAAGACCGGTTGGATGCAGGGGGGATACTACTGCGGCACCGCGAACACCGCACTGGCACGGGCAACCATTCGATCACCGACATGCAACCCAACAGTGGCAAACGCCAGCTGCCGTCCTTTTTTGGAGTGCTCAACGCGTACCTCAAGCCACTCATTGATCTGCACCGCGCTGAGATAGTCCAGGGTCATACTCGCCGTGATCAATGGCAGGGGAGGGTCGCTGGAGAATGCCATGGCGTAACCCATGCCGACATCCGCCAAAGTCGCCAATACACCGCCATGCAACGTGCCCCGTCCGTTGGCATGTCGTGAGTCTGTCCGCAGACCGATTTCAAGTTGCAAGCCACTGCCTCTGGTATAGATCGGGCCAAGCAAGTCGAGCAGCGGACTGCTGCGGGTCAGCGGAGTGAAGCCCTCGGGGATAGCGGTGTCGTTCATGGTCGATCCCTCTTCCGGTTGGTTACCAGCTTATTTAGCCTGGATACGGAGCGTAGCTTAGAGGGTTTAATCCTGATTTCGCCGTCGGAGAAGGATCATGCGTATGGGGAATTTGCAGCGATAAGCTGATCACGATGGAGCAGTAGGGGCAGGGTTGTTTCGACGGTAGCGATCTTTGGATTTACTAATGAAAACTCAAATCCCGGACACAAAAAAACCGGCCATCAAGGCCGGTTTTTTCTGTTTGCGCATCCCCCGTCAAACCACGACGCAGGACATAAATTCGATTGGAGCGGGTGAAGGGAATCGAACCCTCGTTATCAGCTTGGGAAGCTGGAGTAATGCCATTATACGACACCCGCTCAGAGCGGCTGACTTTGTACCAGACTCGGCCACGGATTTGAAGTTTTCTTTGCACGCGAACTACGGAAAGTCCTGAAACAGAGCCGAAATCGGTCAATCGCGGGCAAGCGCTGCGGGCTGGAGGACGGCTGAATCTCAGCCTCGCAGGCTTGCTCGCGACGACACTGTTTCAAATGGCCAATGCATGGTGATCCTGGACAAACTGGTAACGCGTTCGGCTGGCCTGTTGCGCCGGTTTCAGGAAACCGAGCAGGGCGTTCTGGCTGTCCCGGCAGGCCGATTTGTGTTCCATGTCGAGGAAGTGCCCGGTGGCCTGCAGGGTGGTGAAGGTGCTCTGCGCGACATGGTTGCCGAACAGGCGCGCATCTTCGGCGGCGGTGTATTCGTCCCATTCGCCGTTCATGAACAGCACCGGTACGTTGATTTTCTTCGCCGCATTCAGATAGCACTGACGGTCGCTGTGCAGCACGTCGTTGATGTGGAAATGCATCTGCCCGTATTCGTGCTCGGCCAGGCTACTGACGTGGCGATAGTTGAAGCGCTTGAACAGCGACGGCAGGTGTTTGCCGATGGTGTCGTTGACGAGGTGCCCGACTCGGTCGCCGTCACGTTGGCCGAGGCATTCGACGCCGCGCTCGAGGTAATCAAGCATGTGTGCGTTGATCACCGGGGAGAACGAGCTGATCACGGCTTTTTCAATGCGCCGAGGCTGATGCGCGAGGGCGACCATGGTCGCGGCGCCACCCCAGGAGAACGACAAAACGTGCTCGGCCGCGAAGTGATCGATCAGCTCCAGCAGGATCAGACCTTCGACTTCTTTCGTCAGATGTTTCTCGTGGCGGTTGTGGACTTTCGACTTGCCCGCGTAGGGCTGGTCGTAGCAGACCACGTTGAATTGCGGGTGCAGATTTTTCACGGTTTGTGCAAACGACGCAGTCGTGGCCATCGAGCCGTTGACCAGGATGATGGTCTTTTCTGCGGCGTCTGCGCGATAGAACTCCGTGTAAACCCGATACTGACCCTGTATATCCAGCACAGCGATTTCTGGCCTCATGTCATAAGACTCCTGGCAAGCAAGCGGGTATGCGCGCAAATGAGATTGCACGAGCTTTGTGACAGGTAGGCATATGCCTGGAATTTTGGAGCCCATGTCGATCCGGAACGGCAGGTCGACGGGTATTGTTATTGGCGGGCAATCTGCCGGCTGAGGCGCAGCCCTGATGGGCTGTCTACCGACAAAAAGTTTCTTGGATGTTATGTGTGACTCATCGGTCACAATTTGGCCGACGTCCTGATTCAAGCAGGGGGATCCGGATCGCGCAAGTGCCGTTAGTAAATTGTTCGACAACTTCTGCTGAGCGGTCGGCTGCTTAGAACAAATGAATCTCTTCGGTGCGCAAAGCGCGGTACTCGCCCGGTTTTAGCGCGTGATCGAGCGGCAGCGGGCCCATGGATTCGCGGTGCAGGCGCAGCACTTTGTTGTTGAAGTGGCCGAACATGCGCTTCACCTGATGGTAACGACCTTCGACGATGCTCAACCGCGCCGTTCGCGGGCCGAGCACTTGCAGCTGCGCCGGTTGGGTGGTCAGGTCCTCGAAGGCGAAGTAGATCCCCTCTGCGAACTTGATCGCATATTCCGGGCCGATCTCCTGTTCGGTCTCGACGTAATAGACCTTCGGCAGTTTGGTCTGCGGCTGGGTCAGGCGTCGCGACCAGTTGCCGTCGTTGGTGATCAGCATCAATCCGGTGGTGTTGAAGTCGAGGCGCCCGGCGATGTGCAGGTCGTCCTTGTCCGGCTCGTGGATCAGGTCGAGCACGGTCGGATGTTCGGGGTCGCGGGTGGCGCTGACGCAGCCTTGCGGTTTGTACAGCATGAAATAGCGCGCCGGTTTGCCGGGTTGCAGCACTTCGTCGTCGACTTCGACGCGGCTGAATTCCAGGACTTCGCTGTGGGGATCGCTGACGACTTTTCCGTCAATGCTCACGCGCTTTTCCACCAGCAGCAGGCGAACCTGCTTGCGGTTGTAGCGGGGCAGGTTACTGAGGAAACGGTCGACACGCATGATCAGCAATCGGCAGGAAGCGGGGCGCGCATCTTACGGGATCGACGGCTTGGCCGCTTGCAGTTGCGCCTCGACCTGGGCGCAGCGCGGGCACAGGCAGGATTGGTCGCGCAGTTCCGCCGGCAGGGCTTCGAGCACTGCCGGATCGATGGAAACGCCGTAGCACCAGCAGGCGCGGTCGGCGGTGCGCGGGTCGGCCAGGCTGCAGTCGTTGCGGGCGCCGCAGGCCGGGCAGAGGTCAGGTGTGTTCTTGGCGTCAGGCATAGGTCGAGTGAGGCATTTCCACGCAGGTGCGGTTACGGCCGGTCTGTTTAGCCCGGTACATCGCATGATCGGCCCGGGACAGCAGACTGTGCAAGGTGTCATCCGGTTGCAGGGTGGTGGCGCCGATGCTGACCGTCAGATTCAGGGTGTGACCGTTGTAGGCATATTCATGCTGTTCGACGTGCTGGCGGATCTTCTCGGCAATCTTCTGACCGGTCTCGCCGTCGGTGTCCTTCAGCAGAACGATAAATTCCTCACCGCCCCAACGACAGACGATGTCGGAATGCCGAAGGCAACTTTGCAGGTCCCGGGCGAATCCGATCAGCACCTGATCGCCGGCCATGTGCCCGTAGGTGTCGTTCAAGGCCTTGAAGTGATCCAGATCCAGCAGCAGCGCGGTCAGCGGTTTCGGCTCACGGTGCGCTTCGTGCAGCGCTTGCACGGCGAGCAGGTCGAAGCCGCGGCGGTTGGGCAGTTCGGTGAGGCTGTCGAGGGTGGCCTGAGCGTGGATCTTGTCCTGATAGCGCTTGATCAATCGATTGACCAGGGCCAGCACGATCAGCGTCACCAGCAGGCAGATCAGCAGGTTGAGATAGAGCGACTGGCGGATTTCACTCAGCGCGCCGTCTTCGCGTTTGTCGACGAACAAGTACCAGTTCAGCTCTGGAATAAACCGCACGTTGAGGAAATGTCCTTGGCCGTGGGTGGAATATTCATAGCTGCCGCTGTGGGGTTTGGGCAATTGGCTGACCAGGCTTTTCATGCTGTCGAGGTCGTTCAGGCTTTTCCCGACTGGCGCCCCCTCCGGCCCGCCCTCGGCGCCGGTCAAGACCAGTCGGCCGAAGGTGTCGACGAAGTAAACGCTGCGTTGATAGCGCTGCTGGTACTTGTCGATCAGCTTGATCACCGCGTCCACCGTCAGCCCTACGCCGGCGGCGCCGATGAAGCGATCGTTGTAGTCGTAGACCTTGTAGTTGATGAAGAAGGTCATGTTGTCTTTGTTGGCCAGGTCCGGGTCGACGTTGATCTCGTACGGGTCCTTCATATCGCGTACGCGGAAGTACCAGGCGTCGCGCGGTTCGTCGATTTTCACCTGCTTGAGCACGCCCTTGGCGTGGTAGTAGGTGTGGGTGCTGTTGGAGACGAAGAACGCGGTGTAGGCGCCGTAGTGGGTCATGACCTCGTCGAGGTAACGGGTCATCTGGTCGCTGTCTTTCTCGCCGTTCACCACCCAGTCGCGCATGAAGGTGTCGCGGGACATCATCGAGGAAATCAGGATCGGTCTGACAAGGTCTTTCTGGATTTCCGAGTACACCGTGTCGGACGTCAGCGGCAGTTCGGTGTTGACGATGTTGTCGCGGATCGATGCCCGCGAGGCGTAGTAGCTGAGCAGGGAGGTGGCGAGGAAACCTGCGCCGAGCAGGGCGATCAGGGTCAGTACCAGCGAACGTTGGGAGTGAAACGCAGATCTGAGCGGCATTGGCAATTCCGTTGACAGTGACCCGATGGCAGCATTCTAGTGAGATGGCCGGGAAAAAACTGCGGGATTTGTGCCTGAAATGACGGGTAATCAGACGCCGCTCTCTCTCACCGACCCTCTCCAGCAGAGAAGGTCGGCGATTTGCCAGGTTTTCGGGTCAGTCGCGGCTGGCGAGGTAGGCGCGCCAGCCACCCAGATGGCTGATGTCGAGCGCACCTTCCAGGCCGTACGGTTCACAGATGAATCCGCTCTCCCAGCGGCCGTCCGCCAGTTGTACCTTGCCCAGCCCGAGGGGGGCCGGGATGCCGGTCAGGAATGAACCGAGCTCGCGGCTTGGCAACTCCCAGACTTCCACCTCGATTGCCACGCCGCCCTCCGCCACGCGCAGCATGCCCGGACGCAGCGGTGGGCCGCCGGCCAGCGCGTAGAGTTTGTAGTCCTTCGAGCTGTGGGTGGCTTCGATCAGGCGTGCGCCGCGTTGCTGCAACTGCCAGTTCAGGGCCAGTCCATCGAGGTGCGCGCCGCAGACTACCAGTCGTGCCCGGTCATTGCGTGCCGGATTCGCTGGTGTCGGCAGCGCCGGATTCTGCTGGCGCTGCAAGGCGTCCGCCAGGCCCAGCAGATACTGGTCGGTGAACGCCCGGCCAAACAGCGTCACGCCCCACGGCAAACCATTGTCCATGACCGCACTGGGCACGGCGACGGCCGCATAATCCAGCAGGTTCATGAAGTTGGTGTAGTAACCCAGTTCGGCGTTGCGCAGCACCGGCTCGGCGTCGAGTTCCGCCAGCGTCACCAGACGACCGATAGTGGGCGTGAGCACGCAGTCGAGTCCTTCCAGCGCTTTATCGCAAACGGCTTTCAGCGCTTGCAGTCGGTATTGCGCACGGAACGTTTGCACGCCGCTGACGGCCGGTGCTTTGGCCAGCACCGCGCGGATCACCGGCAGCACCGCTGCGGGATTTTCTTCCATCAACTCGCCGGCCACGCTGTAGCGCTCGGCCACCCAGGGCCCTTCATAAAGTAACCGCGCCGCTTCGAGGAACGGCGACAAGTCCAGCTCGACCGCTTCACCGCCCAGAGCTTTCAGACGGTCGATGGCGTCGCCGAACAGCTGCGGGCCTTCTTCACAGCCGAAAAATTCCAGGTCTTGCGCACGCGGTACACCGAAGCGAAACGGCCGTGGCGCACCGAACGCGGAGCCGTCGTTCCATGACGGATTGCTGCGGCTGTATTCGTCCCGTGGATCGAGGCGCGCGGTCAGCGCCAGTAGCTGACTGGCTTCCCGCGCCGTTGCGGTGAACGTGGTGACGCAATCGAGCGTGCGACAGGCCGGCAGCACGCCGGCGGTGGAGATCAGGCCTTTGCTGGCCTTCAATCCAACCAGATTGTTCAACGCCGCCGGCACCCGGCCGGAGCCGGCGGTGTCGGTGCCCAGCGCGAAACTGGCAACGCCGAGCGCCACGGCCAGCGACGAACCGGCACTCGAACCGCCGGACGGATACTCCGGCAACACGCTGTTCGGGCAAGCGCCATAGGGCGAACGGCTGCCGTTGAGGCCGGTGGCGAATTGGTCGAGGTTGGTCTTGCCCAGCGGGATCGCCCCCAGCGCCAGCAGTTGCTCGACGATGGTCGCCGAACGCTCCGGCACATAGGCGAACGCCGGGCACGCGGCGGTGGTGGGAATGCCGGCGAGGTCGATGTTGTCCTTGATCGCAAACGGCACGCCATACAGCGGCAGGCTGTCGAGGTCGCGACCGTCGAGGGCGGCCAGATACGGTTCCAGTTCTTCGGCGCTGAGCAGATGGATGAACAGGTGATAGTCCGGGTTCAGCGCCGCCGCTTTGTCCCGCAGCGCCAGCAGCAATTGCCGCGGTGTGGTGTCGCCATTGCGGTAGGCCTGGCGCAGGGCATCGAGTTGCAGATTCATGGGTTGATCCTTTGGCAAATGGTTTCAGTCGAGTTCCAGCACCACGACCCGTTGTCCGGCACGCACCGCCGATCCCGGCTGCACGCGAATGTCCTGCACCACCCCGGCCATGGGCGCGAGTACGGGGATTTCCATCTTCATCGACTCCAGAATCACCAGCACATCACCGGCCGCCACGCGGCTGCCGACCTCGACCTGCACCTGCCAGAGGTTGCCGGCGATGTGGCTGTCGATGCTTTGTTGGCCGCTGGTCAGCGGTGTGTCTTCGCTGCTGTCCGGCACGGCTTCTTCGCTGTCGAAGTGCGCCTGGCCACTGGCGATCCAGCGTTCGCGCTCAGCCTGGAAGGCACCCTGTTGCTGCGTTCGGAAGGCGTCGATGGTCTCGGCTTCGCGTTGCAGAAAGGCCTGGTAGTCGGCGAGGTTGAGCTGGCTATGTTCGATGTCGAGGTCGAAACGCCCGAGGGGAAAATCCCGGCGGATGCGCAGCAGTTCTTCGGCGCTGACCGGGTAGAAACGGATCTGATCGAAAAACCGCAGCAGCCACGGTTTGCCGTCGAACGCGGCGACTGCGCGATAGCGGTTCCACATCTGCAAGGTACGCCCGACGAACTGATAACCGCCCGGGCCTTCCATGCCGTAGACGCACATGTAGGCGCCGCCGATGCCCACCG
Organism: Pseudomonas sp. CH235; assembly: GCF_004368175.1. Lineage (NCBI taxonomy): Bacteria > Pseudomonadati > Pseudomonadota > Gammaproteobacteria > Pseudomonadales > Pseudomonadaceae > Pseudomonas > Pseudomonas sp. CH235. Next base: position 36,052 of record NZ_RRZJ01000018.1, on the reverse strand, counting down.
AGTTCTCGGCGGTCCAGGTGCGCGCCGGGTTGTACTTGGTGGTCACCAGCCGATGGCGCGGGTCGAGCGGCGTGGCGACCGGTGCGCCGAGATACACATCACCGAGGCCCATCACCAGATAGCTCGCGTCGAACACCGTGCGCTGCACCTCGTCGAGGTTCGGCAGGTCGTTGATGCGGCGGATGAACTCCAGATTGCTCGGGCACCACGGCGCGTCCTTGCGCACGGTGGTCATGTATTTCTCGATCGCCAACTGGCAGGCCGGATCGTCCCAGGACAGCGGCAGATGAACGATGCGCGACGGTACTTGCAAGTCCTGGGCGGCGCACACCGCATCCCATTCACCGGCGACGATGCCGAGCAGATCGGCCAGCGGCAATTGTTCGGGCTGGTAGTGGATCTGCAAAGAACGAATGCCCGGTGTCAGGTCGATCACGCCGTGCAGGTTTTTGCCTTCCAGCGCCTGCATCAGGGCATGGGCGCGAAAGCGCAGGACCAGATCCAGTTCCGGCGCGCCGATTTCCAGCAGCAGATGGGTATCGCCGGACACACGCCCGACCAGCCGCTTGTCGTACTGACCCAATTCCAGAACCACAGGCGAAACCAGGGCCTGTGGGAGCTGGCTTGCCAGCGATGAAGTTGACTCGGTGTCTGCTCGGGCCCCATCGCTGGCAAGCCAGCTCCCACAGGTGTCCCAATTGAGGGCGAGATCGCGTGCGGTCTTGAGATCGACGGGCACGAACTGCACTTTGTCCCCGGCCTTGAGTTGACCCAGTTGCCAGAGATCGGCCTCGATCACCGTCACCGGGCACACGAAACCGCCAAGGCTCGGGCCGTCCGGGCCGAGGATCACCGGCATGTCGCCGGTGAAGTCCACGGCGCCAATGGCGTAGGGGTTGTCGTGGATGTTCGAGGGATGCAGCCCGGCCTCGCCGCCGTCGGCGCGCACCCACTCTGGTTTCGGCCCGATCAGGCGCACGCCGGTGCGGCTGGAGTTGAAATGCACTTCCCATTGCGTGGCGAAAAAGGTGCCGATGTAGTTTTCAGTGAAATATTCAGGCGCGCCATGAGGGCCGTAGATGACGCGGATCCGGCGCACGGCAGGTAATTCGCTGACGTGATGGGGCGCCAATGTCTGCCCGGCGCTGCGGTCGCTCAGGGCCGCCAGATGCAGCACGTCACCGGCGCGCAAAGCCCGTCCGCCATGACCACCAAACTGACCGAGCGTGAAGGTGCTTTTGCTGCCCAGATAATCCGGCACTTGCACGCCGCCACGCAGGCACAGGTAGCTGCGGGCCCCGGCGCCCGGCAGATTGCCCAGATGCAATTGACTGCCCGCCGGGATCAGCAGGGCGGTGTTCATCGCCTGCGGCTGGCCGTCGAGCGTCAGGGCAATCGGTGCGCCGGTCACGGCCACCACCGCATCGCAATTGAAGCGCAGCAACGGCCCGTTCATGGTGATTTCCAGTGCCGCCGCGCCTTCGTCATTGCCCAGCAAGCGATTGCCCAGACGCAACGCGCGACTGTCCATCGGCCCCGAAGGTGGCACGCCGACCGCCCAGTAGCCGAGGCGACCGGGGTAGTCCTGGACGCTGGTCTGGGTGCCGGCGCTCAGCACTTCAAACGTGTTGGCCCGGTACACCAGGCCTTCCAGGCAACGGGTCCAGGGCTGACCGCTGGCAAACGGCGTATCGAGCAGAATCTGCCGCAAGTAGTCGCGGTTGGTTTCCACGCCGTACAGCAGGCTGGCGCCGAGGGCCTGATGCAGATCGGCACGCGCCTGTTCGCGGGTCGGCGCCCAACTGATGACTTTGGCGATCATCGGATCGAAGTAGGGTGGGATCTCGCAGCCAGCCTCGACCCAGGTGTCGATGCGCAGTTGAATGCCGTTGGCCGCAGGAAACTCCACAGCGGTCAGCAGCCCTGGGCTCGGCTGGAAATCGCGCCCCGGATCCTCCGCGTACAGTCGCGCCTGAATCGCGTGGCCGTCCGGTTTCAGGCCCTCAAACAATGTGCTCAGCGGCGGCAGGTCTCCCGCCGCCAGTTCAATCATCCAGCGCACCAGATCGACGCCCCACACCTGTTCGGTAACGCCGTGTTCGACCTGCAACCGGGTGTTCACTTCGAGAAAATAGAAGCGCTGCGCATCGCTGTCGAAAACGAATTCGACGGTGCCGGCGCTGCGGTAATTCACCGCTTTGGCCAGTTTGATCGCCGCTGCGCACAGCTCATCCGCCATGCCTTCGGGCAGGTTCGGTGCCGGGGTTTCCTCGAGGACTTTCTGGTTGCGTCGCTGCACCGAGCAGTCGCGCACGCCGAGGGCGATCACCGCGCCGTGGCCGTCGCCGAACACCTGGACTTCCAGATGCCGCGCACGCTGGATGTACTTTTCGATGAACACTCCGGCGTCGCTGAAGTTGTTCTGGCCGAGGCGCTTCACTGCCTCGAACGACTCGCTCAGTTCGCTGGCGTTACGGCACACACGCATGCCGATGCCGCCGCCACCGGCAGTGCTTTTGAGCATCACCGGATAACCGACCTGCGCGCCGGCAATCAGTGCAGCATCGAGGCTGTCGAGCAGTTCGGTGCCTTCGAGCATCGGCACGCCGTGCTGTTTGGCCAGGGCCCGTGCGGTGTGCTTGAGGCCGAACACTCGCAGTTGCTCCGGTGTCGGGCCGATGAAGGCAATGCCATGGTTTGCGCAGGCTTCGGCGAACGCGGCGTTTTCCGAGAGGAAGCCGTAGCCGGGGTGGATCGCGGTGGCGCCAGTGGCTTTGGCGATGGCGAGAATCTTGTCCACGGCCAGATAGGTGCCGGCCGCTGCGCCTTCGCCGAGGCTGTGGGCTTCCTCGGCTTGCAGGATGTGCAGGCTGGCGGCATCGGCTTCGGAGTACACCGCGACGCCTTCGACGTGCAGTTCACGCAAGGTGCGCAGAATGCGGCAGGCAATCGCGCCACGGTTGGCAATCAGGACTTTTTTGAACATGGCAAAACCCCTGAAGGGGATGCGGGCCGTCCCGCAGTTTTTCGATGAGCGCCGGGGTCGTCCCCGACGGCAAAATCACAATTCGAAAGTCACCATTGACCTTGTGGGAGCGGGCTTGCCTGCGATGGCGGTGTGTCAGTCATCATCAATGTTGGCTGTGCCGACGCCATCGCTGGCAAGCCAGCTCCCACAGGGTTCAGGGGTGTTTTGGGGATTTCAGACACTGGCCGGAACGGGCCTGGCACAGGGCAAAAAGCCAACGGCGCAGACGGACGAATTTCAGTTCCATACCAGTAGCTCCGCAGGTGTCGGGTTGTAGGCGTTGCACGGGTTGTTCAGTTGCGGGCAGTTGGAGATCAGCACGATCACGTCCATCTCCGCGCGCAGGTCGACGTACTTGCCCGGCGCGGAAATGCCGTCCTCGAAGGTCAGGCCGCCCTCGGCAGTGACGGGCACGTTCATGAAGAAATTGATGTTCGGCCCGATGTCACCTTTGCCCAGGCGCCCGTCGTGGGCGCAGGCGCGCAGGTAATTGTCGCGGCAGCTGTGCATGTAGCGTTTTTCCAGGGCGTAGCGCACGGTGTTGCTCTCTTGCGCGCAGGCGCCGCCGAGGGTGTCGTGGCGGCCGCAGGTGTCGGCGATGATCGTCAGCATCGGTTTGCCAAGGTTGGAATACAACACGCTGCCGGTGCTCAGGTAGACGTTGTTTTGTCGGCGCAATGTGCGTTGCACGTCGTAGCGTTCACGGGGATTGGCGAGGCTGTAGAACAGCGTATCGACCGCCTGATTGCCTTCCAGGTCGAGGATGCGCAGGGTCTGGCCGGCCTTGACCTCCATCAGCCAGGGTTCGCCGGCGGGAATGGTGGCGCGGTACACCGCAGCGTCGGGTTGTTTTTGCGAAGTGGCGATAGCAACTGACATGGCGACGATCCTCAGGCGAACAAACGGTCGGTGTTGATAAAGCCGCGCTCGTTTTCCGGGCGCGAGGTACGGCAGTGCTCGGCGACGCTCGGGTCGGCGTTCATCCAGCTCAGCTTCAGCGGTTTGGGGGCGTATTGCGGCGACGGATCCAGCGGATGTTGTAGGGCGGTGAGCACAACCAGGGTGTCCATCGGTGCATACAGTTCGATGTAGTCACCGGCCTGCGAGTGGCCTTCGACGAAGTGCAAACGCCCGCTGTCATCGACGTTGACCCGGCTGAACAGGTTGAGGGTCATCAGCAGGTCGGACAGGCCCAGCCCCCACTTGCCGAGCTCCACCAGCAGGTTGTCGGTGCCGTTGCGAAAGAAGCCGTTGCGCAGTTCCTGATAGCGGCCCTGGCCGTATTTTTCCGCGACTTCCTCGGCGCACAGCACGCCGCCGAGGCTGTCGCTCCAGCCGCAGGTATCCGCCGTGATTGCCGCCAGCACCCGACCCATGTCCGAGTACAGGCAATGGCCGGTGGTGAGCTTGGCGGTGTGTTGGCATTTGAGGCTGTCGGGCAGGTTCAGGCGCTCGGTTTTTTCGTTGGCGTTGAGCAGGGTCAGGCTGACGTTGGCACCACCGCGCAGGTCGGTCAGACGCAGCAGTTGCCCGCGCTTCAAGACGAAGGAGCGGTGACCGCCGCCGGGCAGGGTTTCTTCGGCGAAGGGTGGAAACAGTTGGGTCGAATCAGTCATGGGAGCAGTCCTCTCAGGCAATACGAAGTGTGCCGGTCAGCTCGGCGGGCAGGGCGTCGACGGCGGCGCGTTCGGCGCGGCGGTCACTGTTCAAAGGGATGTCGTAGGTGATGCGGGCGCCATAGGCACCGGGGGCGTGCGGGTCGAGGCGGACCTTGTCGAACACCAGCAGGCGGGTGCCGAGGCTGAAACCTTCGGACAGGTCGTGGGTGACCATGAACACGGTCAGTTGCGTCTCGCGCCACAGCGACAGCAGCAGCGCGTGCATGTCCTTGCGAATGCCCGGATCGAGCGCGCCGAACGGTTCGTCGAGCAGCAAAACCCGCGGTTTCATGATCAACGCCTGGGCGATCGCCAGCCGCTGTTGCATGCCGCCGGAGAGCTGCGCGGGGTACTTGTCCAGCGCATGGCCGAGGCCGACTTTGTGCAGCAGCGCCGAGGCCTGTTCGCGGGCGTCTTTTTTCGCGCTTCCGAACAAGCGCCCGAGCAGCGGAGCGCGCGGCAATTCCAGGCCGATCGCAACGTTGTCCAGCACGCTCAGATGCGGGAATACCGAGTAGCGCTGGAACACCACGCCACGGCTGGCATCCGGTTCGCGGGCGAGCGGTTGGCCATCGAGCAGGATTGTGCCGCGACTGGCGGTTTCCTGCCCCAGCAGCAGGCGCAGGAAGGTCGATTTGCCGCAACCCGAGGCACCGACCAGCGTGCAGAACTCGCCCTCGTTGACGCTGAGGTTCAAGCCTTCGAGCACCACTTGGTCGGCGTATTGCTGCCAGACGTTTTTCACCGTGATGAAGCTCATTTGGCCGCCCCCTCATACCAGGGGAATGCCCGACGGGTCAGGTATTTGAGGCCCCAATCCATCAGCCAGGCGAGCAGGGTGATCCAGACCACGTACGGCAGGATCACGTCCATCGCCAGGTAGCGGCGCACGAGGAAAATCCGGTAGCCCAGACCGTCGGTGGAAGCGATGGCTTCGGCGGCGATCAGGAACAGCCACGCCGAACCGAGCATCAGCCGCAGCGAGATCAGCAGGCGCGGCAACAGTTGTGGCAGAACCACGCGCAGCATCAGGGTCCAGGTCGAGGCGCCGAGGGTCTGCGCCTTGATCAGCAGTTCGACCGGAATGTCCCGCGCGCGCTGCTCCAGATCACGGGCGAGCGCCGGGGTGATACCGATCACGATCAGCATTACCTTCGACAGCTCGCCGAGGCCGAAGACGATGAACAGAATCGGCAGGATCGCCAGCGGCGGCACCATCGACAGCACCGTCAGCATCGGCGACAACGGTGCGCCGAACAGCGGCAGGGTGCCGGCCGCCATGCCCAGGCACAACCCGGCCAGCGCCGCGATGCCGAGGCCGATGGCCAGGCGTCCGAGACTCGATGCGGTGTCCTGCCAGAGCAGGTATTCGCCGGTTCGACTATCGGCATTGAATGCCAGGCGTTTGACCGCATCGCTCATCTGCACAGCACTGGGCAGCAGTTTGTCGTTGGGGTTGTCCGCCAGGCGCTCGGCCGAGCCCATGAAGTAGGCGAACAGCACCAGGGCGAAGGGCAGGATCACCAGCAACAGGCGACTCGGTCGATCCGGGTGACGATTGATCAGGCGCATGGCCAAATCCTCCGTGGCTTACAGCTTGGCGTCGGCGGCCAGCTGCACATAAGTCGGATCGAAACGCAGCTTGAGATTGCCTGTGTCACCGCTGGTCACGCCGTTGGCGAAGGTCATGCCGACGGCGCTGGTGTCCTTGGCGCCTTCGCCGAGCAAGCCGTGCTGGAACGAGAACTCGGCAACTTTGCGCATGGTTTCCGGCAGTTGCTTGCTGGTGGCGAACGCCAGGGCTTCTTTCGGTGTGGCGAACAGTTTGGTGGTGTCCAGTTGCGCCTGGAATCCGGCCAGATCGGTGCCCGAGGCTTTTGCCATGTGCTCAAGTGCGGCTTTGCCCGCCGCGTTCTTGGCGTTCATCAAGTCGACCACTTCGAACCACGCGCCGGTCAGCGCCTTGCCCAGCGCCGGGTTGTCTTTGAGGGTGGCGCTGTTGACCACCATCATGTCCATGATTTCGCCGGGGATCTGGCTGGAGTTGAAAACTTCGGTCACACCGGGTTTGGCCTTGATGTCCGAAAGCATCGGGTTCCAGGTGGTGACGGCGTTGACCTGCTCGGTGTTGAAGGCGGCGGAAATGTCGGCGTCGGAGGTGTTGACCACTTTCAGGTCTTTCTCGGTCAGGTCCACCGAGTCCAGCGCGCGGGCCAGCAGGTAATGCGAGACCGACAGTTCGACCAGGTTGACGTCCATGCCCTTGAGGTCGGCGACTTTCTTGCCTTCGCCCTTGAGGACGATGCCGTCGTTGCCGTTGGAGAAATCGCTGACGATCAGCGCGGTGCTGTCGACGCCGCCGGCGGCCGGAATGGTCAGCGCATCCATGTTGGTCATGGTGCAGCCATCGAACTGACCGGCGGTGTATTGATTGATCGATTCGACGTAGTCGTTGAGCTGGACCACGTCGATCTTGATCCCGTATTTCTTCGCCCATTTATCGACGATGCCCTGGCTGCCGGCGTATTCCCATGGCATCCAGCCGGCATAGATCGTCCAGCAGACACTGAAGTGGTCTTTCTGCGCGGCGGGGGATTGAGTGCTGATGAGCGCGGCGAACGCGGCGGCGAGCAGGGCGGGCAAACGTGGTCGGGACATGGTGGCTTCTCCAGTTGATCGTGGGCGGACAGGAAGGCAACGCGGCACCGCGAACGGTGGCTTGTCTCCCGGGCTTTTGTCCCGCCGTGTAACCTCAACTGGAGGTCGCCAACTCTCGGACCAGCCACTCGCAGATGCGAGCCGGAACCCTAGTCAGCCATTGCAAATTGTGGTGCCGCGAACCTGTGATGACTCCTGCACGGGTTTGCTAAAGCGAGAGGCGTGCCAAGTCGGGTCGGGCGCTCTGTTACGGGCTTCGTGACGTTGCGGCGGATGGCAAACGCCTGTGGGCGCTTTGTGTTGGTGCGCGGTTGCACCGTCATGCAGCGTCCGCTGCCGCTGATCCGATGCCCTAGAGGATTGGGCACTCGGTGCCGGCCAGCCAGTCAAATCTGGTGTCAGCCGGTCTGTGCCGACTGCTGTCACAGGTCTTTCAGGAGGCCGCCATGCGTATTTCAAAATTGCTGCGTCGGGTGCTGCTGGGAGCAGTGCTCGGTCTAGGGCTGTCCGGTTGTTACTACTACGCCGGCGGCTACGATGTTTACTCCACGCCCTATTACTATCCCGGCTATTACTCGCCCTATTACTACGGTGGTTATTACGGTCCGCGCTACTACGGTGGCGCCCGCTATTACTACGGCGGCCATGGCTATCGCGGCGGGTACGGACGGGGTTATCACGGCGGCGGATACCACGGTGGGCACCACTAATCAGCGGCTGAATGACGGAGTTTCTGCATGAACAAGGTTTCATGAATCACTTGTTTCAAGTTGTTGCAAAAACGCACCGGATGCCGAAAACGCTGTCAGATATTTCGTCAGTCGCCGAATGAAAGACTGACGCCTGCCAGCGTCGCTGGTGTGGCTACCCGCGGTCCAGGAGGCCGCCATGTATCGCCGAATTCTTCTGTTTACCGTGATGCTTTTTTCCCTTGGCGGATGCGTCCCTTATTCCTACGGAGATGGCTACTACAGCTCAGAGGTCTACACATCGCAGGCACCTTCGTATTACAGCGGTGGCACCTATTACAGCGGCGGCAGCACGTATTATTCGGCGCCGCGCTACTACCAGCCAGCACCACGCTATTACCAACCGGCTCCACGCTATTACTCGGCGCCTCGTTACTACCAACCGGCTCCGCGTTACTACGAGAACCGTCGCTGGCACGGTCATGATCGCGGACGCTGGGACGACCACCGTCGCGGCGGCTGGGATGATCGCCGGGGTCGTGGCAACTACGACCGTCACAGTGGACGCGGCGATTACAACCGACACGGCAACCGCTGGTAACCCCCCCGCAAAAAAGCGGCGCATTGAGCGCCGCTTTTTTTGTGCCCGGATTTCAGTAGCTGGAGAGATCCGCCAACGGATGCCGCCCCTCCCACACCTTGTGAAAGTGCGCCTCGACCACCGCGTCCGGCACCCGGGCGATGTCCGGCCAGTGCCAGTGCGGTTTGTGATCCTTGTCGATCAGCCGCGCCCGAACCCCTTCGCTGAACTCCGGATGCCGGCAGCAATTGAGGCTCAGGGTGTATTCCATCTGAAAGACTTCGGCCAGCGACAAGTGGCGGGCACGAATGATCTGTTCCCAGACCAGATGCGCCGTCAATGGCGAGCCTTCACTCATGGTCTTCGCCGCACGGGCAATCAACAGGTCGCTGCTGTCCCGATGCAGGCTGATGGCTTTCCAGGCGCAGGTCACGTCGCTGACATCCAGCCATTCATCGATCTGCTGCCGACGCGGCAGCCATTGCGCCTCGGGCATCTGCGCCACGGCTTCCTGCTGCAATGCCTTCAGCAGGCTGTTGAGCTGCATGGCGGTCTGTTCCTGCCAGTTCAACTGCAACAAGCCGTCGATCAGTTCCTGCTGCTGTTCGTCGAGCAGGAAGCGGTCGGCCAGGTCCAGATCGATCGCATCGCGGCCGTTCATGTGCGCGCCGGTCAAACCAAGGAACAGACCGAGCTTGCCCGGCAGACGCGACAGGAACCAACTGGCGCCGACGTCCGGGTACAGGCCGATGCTGATTTCCGGCATCGCCAGACGACTGCTCGGCGTGACGATCCGGATGCTCGCGCCTTGCAGCAGGCCCATGCCTCCGCCGAGCACATATCCATGGCCCCAGCAGATCAACGGTTTCGGGTAAGTGTGCAGGCTGTAATCCAGCCGATATTCAGCGTTGAAGAACTGTGCGGCCAGCGGTGGCACTTCGCCGGGATGGGCTCGGCAGGCTTCCACCAGGCTGCGCACTTCGCCGCCGGCGCAGAAGGCCTTGGCGCCGTTGCCGCGCAGCAGCACGCAGACGATTTGCGGATCCTTGGCCCAGGCGTTCAATTTGTCACTCAGGGCGTGGATCATCGGCAGGGACAGCGCATTGAGCGACTTTTCGGCATCCAGCGTGGCCACGCCGATGCGCGCGCCGTCGGTGCCGGTGAGTTCTTCGAAGTGCAGATTCATCGTGACCTCGATCGGGAAATTGAACGATCAGTATGATCGCTGTGTGGGAAAGTGCCGGATCTGCGTCAGATCAATTGACAAGCGTGGTCGGCTTTCCTAGGGTTCGCCCCATTGTTTTTGCCGGGTATGACCATGACTGCTGACGACCGTATCAAACTCGAACCGAGCTGGAAGGAGGCACTGCGTGCCGAATTCGACCAGCCCTACATGGCAGAGTTGCGCACTTTTCTGCAGCAGGAGCGGGCGGCCGGCAAGGAAATCTATCCGCCGGGCCCGATGATCTTCAACGCGCTGAATTCGACGCCGCTGGACAAGGTGAAAGTGGTCATCCTCGGCCAGGACCCGTACCACGGCCCGGGTCAGGCCCACGGCTTGTGCTTCTCGGTGCAACCGGGCGTGCCGGCGCCGCCGTCGCTGGTCAACATCTATAAAGAGCTGAAGCGCGACCTGAACATCGACATCCCCAACCACGGCTACTTGCAGAGCTGGGCCGATCAGGGCGTGTTGATGCTCAACACCACCATGACCGTCGAACGCGCCAATGCCAACGCGCACAAGGACAAGGGCTGGCAGTTCTTTACGGACCGGATCATTGAGGTGGTCAGCCAGCAGCAACCGCATCTGGTGTTCATGCTTTGGGGCGCTCATGCGCAGAGCAAACAGAAGCTGATCGACGCCACCAAGCATCTGGTGCTGACGTCGGTACATCCGTCGCCGCTGTCGGCCTATCGTGGCTTTCTCGGTTGCGGGCACTTCAGCCGCACCAACAAATTCCTGGAGCAGAACGGCGAAGCGCCGATCGAGTGGCGCCTGCCGTCGGTTGTTTAATTAATCTTCTGAAGTCTCTCGGGTGGTGAGAGCCGCCCGTCGGATTGCTTCATCGACCTGTTATTTCTGACAGTAGATATAAAAGCGAAACCCGCGTTTAGTTATGCAGTCGGCGTCCACAGTCGAGTGCGCTGGTAAACATTGGAGCGGGAGATCGTCATGACAGATTTGAGAATCAAGAATGTAAAGTCCTTTCCGAAGGCGTCGGGAAGTCTTTTTGCAAGAACTACGCGGTTTGATCAAGATGACCCACGAAACGTTATCGACACTCAAGATGTTTTTCTCCACGATGACGACAACTATTTCGCTGCAGGTGGTCGTATCGATATCGATAGCTATTTTACGTCGCTTATTTTTAAGCTTCCAAAAGGCCTCGCGAGTGGCAAGCACGCTCTCGGGCCCGGCAGTATTGACGTAGATTTCTTCGTTGATGTGGGTGATGGCGAAGAGCACTACCGAGCGATTAGTGGAGAGATCACGCTCACTGAAGTCGTCGAAGGTACCCGTTATAAAGCCTCGGAGTTTCGATTGACAGGCCGCATAGGCGCGTCTGGTAAAACGGTAGAAGTGATGATGGGGAAATTCGATATTTCCTGATTGGGCTAAGAATACGCTTCAAGTCATGCTCCTCCGGTCTTGAAGCGTATTGGGCGTCTACATGACTTACGGACATTCCCCGTTTCTATTCCAATACTTGAACAACGGTTCCGCCAGAAACAACACGAACAACAACCGCATCACCTGCATCGCCGTCACCAACGGCACTGACAGTTGCAGGGTTTCCGCCGTCAGGCTCATCTCGGCGATCCCGCCGGGCATCATGCCCAGGGTCAGCGATCGCAGATCCAGATGCGTCATTGCGCTCAGCCCCAACGCCGCCAGGGTCGCGATCAACATGGTCAGCGCCGTGCCGATCAACGTGCGTCCCATGAACGATGGTGCGCGGCGGAAGAACTGCCGGTTGAAGTGGCAACCCAGGCCGCTGCCGATCAACCACTGGCCAATCTGACTGCCGCCATTGGGCAAACCGATGTGCAGATCCCAGCCGATGCTCACCGCCGCGCTGACCAGCAGCGGGCCGAACAGCCATGGGTTGGGTTGATGCAGGCGTTGCCAGATCCAGGCGAGCAGGCCGCCCGCCGGAAAAAGAATCGCCAGCCAGCGCCAATCGACGCTGCCGGCGTGTGAAATCGGGGTGCCGTCACCCAGCAGATACTTGAACGCCGCCGGAACACACAACACCACCACCAGCACCCGTAGACTCTGCCCGGCCGCGACATGGCTGAGCAGCGCGCCGTTGCGGGCGCCGAGGTTGACCATCTCGCCGGAGCCGCCGGGCATGCTGGAGAAAAATGCCGTGGCGCGATCCTCGCCGGTGCGGCGCATCAGCCACACGCCGACCACCGCCGAGAGGCTGGTGACCAGTGCGCCGAAGAAGATCAGGCCGAAGTGGCTGAGTACCTGCTCCATCACCAGCGGGGTGAAGTGCAGGCCGATGCCGATGCCGACGATCCACTGGCCGCACTTGCGGCCGCCAGGGATTTCTGTCAATTGCCACGGGGTCAGGCAGCGCACCAGGATGATCGCCAGCAACGAGCCGACCATCCACGGCAGCGGCCAGCCGATCTGGCTGGCGATGAAACCGCCAAGCAGACCGACCAGCGGGGTTCCCCACCATTGCTTCAACGAGGAGCGATCAAACATCGGCAATCGCGTTCCGGGCAGCGGAGCGACGGCGCCAGATTCGCAGCAGCGGGAACGCCAGCATCAGCGCGGTCAGCACCCAGACGCCGAAGGTGATCGGACTCGACCAGAGAATCTCCAGCGCACCGTTGGAAATCGACAGCGCCCGGCGCAGGTTCTGCTCCATCAGCCCGCCGAGGATGAACCCCAGCAGCACTGGCGACAGCGGGAAATCCAGTTTGCGCAGGATGTAGCCGAAGATGCCGATGCCGACCATCAGGAACAGGTCGAATGTGGTCGCGTGTACGGCGTACACACCGATCCCGGTGATGATCGCGATCACCGGCACCAGAGCCCAGTTCGGCACGGCGAGGATACGGGTGAAGATGCGGATCATCGGGATGTTCAGGATCACCAGCATGATGTTGGCGATGAACAGCGAAGCGATCAGGCCCCAGACGATGTCCGGCTGTTGCTGGAACAGCAGCGGGCCGGGAGTGATGTTGTACAGCGACAGGGCGCCGATCATCACCGCCGTGGTGCCCGAACCTGGAACGCCGAGGGTCAGCATCGGCACCAGCGCGCCGCAAGCGGAGGCACCGATGGCGGTTTCCGGTGCGGCGAGGCCGCGGGCGTCGCCCTGACCAAACTTGCCGCTGGCGCCGGCGATGCGTTTCTCGGTCATGTAGGCCACGGCGCTGGCCAGGGTCGCGCCGGCACCCGGCAACACGCCCATGATGAAACCGAGCAGGCCGCAACGGATGTTCACCACGAACACCGACGCTGCTTCCTTGAAGTTGAACATCATCCGCCCGGTGGCTTTCACCGCTTCCTGGCCGCGATGGGTTTTTTCCAGCAGCAGGAGGATTTCGCTGATCGAGAACAGGCCCAGCACCAGCACCACAAACTGAATGCCGTCAGTCAGGTGAATGTTGTCGCCGGTGAAACGGTAAACGCCGCTGTTGGCGTCGATACCGACGCTGGACAGGAACAGACCGATCAACGCCGCGATAAAGGTTTTCACCGGCCGGTCACCGGCCATGCCGCCGAGACAGACAATCGCGAACACCATCAACACGAAGTATTCCGCCGGACCGAAGGCAATCGCCCATTTCGCGAGCAGCGGGGCGAACAGCACCATGCCGCAGGTGGCGATGAAGGCGCCGATGAACGAACTCCATGCCGACAACGACAGCGCCACGCCGGCCAGGCCTTTGCGGGCCATCGGGTAACCGTCGAGCGTGGTCATCACGGTGGAGGCTTCGCCCGGAATGTTCAGCAGGATCGAGCTGATCCGGCCGCCGTATTCGCAGCCCAGATACACCGCCGCCAACAGAATCAATGCCGATTCCGGCGGCAGGCCGAGGGCGAATGCGATCGGGATCAGCAACGCCACGCCATTGATCGGGCCCAGGCCCGGCAACAAGCCGACCACGGTGCCGATCAGCGTGCCGGTCAGGGCCGTGACCAGGTTGTACGGACTCAGCGCGACGCCGAAGCCCTGACCCAAATAACCGAGAGTATCCATATCAGTTCTCCAGAACGTCGAGCAGGCCGAGGGGCAGCGGAACGTCCATCACGCGGTCGAACAACACGTACAAACCAATCGCCATCAGCGTCGTGACAATGACGCTGGGCACCCAGCGCCCGCCGTACAGGCGCGCCATCGGGATGCCGATCAGAATGCTGCTGAGGATGAAGCCCAGCGGTTCGAACAAGCCGGCGAACACCAGCAGCAAGGCGACGCAGATTGCGATCTTGGTCAGGGTTTCGCGATCCAGCGGCGGCTCGTCATCGCTGTGTTTGATCGGCGCCGGGCGAAACACCATGTACAGCAGCGCCAGGCTCATCAGGCCCAACATCAACAGAGGGAATGCCCGAGGACCGACCGGTTCGTAGGAAAAAGCCGCCTGATACGGCCACGCCATCAGCGCCAGGCCGGCGCAGGCCAGCAACAGCACCGAGGCAAAAATGCGTTGAATAAGCATGAGGGAACTCCTGCCATGGCCCCGGCGAGAGGGCCATGGACGCTAGACCGAGACGATCACTGAATCAGGCCGAACTCTTTGGCCAGCACCTTGTAGTCCGCCACTTGCTTCTTGACGTAGGTGTCCAGCTCGGGACCGGTCATGGCGAACGGGAAGAGTTCACGCTGATCGCGCAGCTTGGCGAAGTCTTCCGAGGCCAGCAGTTTGTCGAAGGAGTCTTTCCACCAGGCGTAGTCTTCATCGCTGACTTTCGGCCCGAGGTAGAAGCCGCGCACCACCGGCCAGACGATGTCGTAGCCTTGTTCACGCGCGGTAGGAATGTCCTTCATTTCCGGCTCATCCAGGCGTTTTTCGGCAAACACGGCCAGCAGGCGCATGTCGCCGCTCTGGATATGCGGCATGGAGTCGGAGATGTCGGTACTGCCGACCTGAATGTGGCCGCCGAGCAGGGCGGTGGCGATCTCGCCGCCCCCTTCGAGGGCGACGTAACGCAGGTCGCGCGGGTTGATCCCGGCGGCTTTGGCGATCAGTGCCGTCTGCATCCAGTCCTGGCTGCCGACGGTGCCGCCGGAACCGATCACCACAGCGCTCGGATCTTTCTTCAGCGCCTGCACGAGATCGTCGAGCGTTTTGTAGGGCGAATCGTTTTTCACCGCGATGGCGCCATAGCTGGTGCCGACCGCCGCCAGCCAGCGCACGTTGGTTTCATCGAACCGACCGAACTTGCCCTGAGCCAGGTTGAGCAGCGAGCCGCTGGACCACGCCACCAGCGTGCCGGCATCGGCCGGACGCTGCGCCACAACGGCGTTGTACGCCACTGCGCCGACACCGCCGGGCATGTAGGTCACGCGCATCGGTTTGGTCAGCAGTTTTTCGTTGACCAGCGCGCTTTGCGCCAGTTTGCAGGTCAGGTCGAAACCGCCGCCGGGGGAGGCGGGGGCGATGCATTCCGGACGTTTCGGTTCGGCCATCAGTTGGCCGGCGAACAGCACGCAACCGGCGGCGAGGGCGAAACGGCGCAGGGATCGGTTCATGAGTGTCTCCACGGGAGTTGTTGTTTTTGGGGATGTTTCAGGTGCGGCAGTTTCGCGCGCGCAGGCTATCAGGCTCAGACCCGGACGGGTTGAACGCCGCGCAGCCGAGGATGGCGCTGACAAGCGAAAACGGGGAAATTCGAGAGGAAGAATGAAACGGGTCAACCTGAAGCTGTGTCGACAGCATGGTGCAGTACCTCGTTATTGTTCTTATTGGCGAAAACGCATCGAGGCGTTTTTCGAGAGCTACGTTTTGAAGCTACGGTGTATGGACAGACAAAACGGCGAAGGTCGGCAGTCGGGACCTTCGGTAAAGCGACTCTAACGGCCCAACCTTTCGCTAACCTTTCAGTATTCTTTCGCGTGTTTTCGGGCTTCACAGTGGCGGTTGCGGCTGTAAACTCCGCCGCAAAGAATGGCGTCGGCCATCCCTGAATGAGGTAGAGATCCATGCGTGTCCTGCTCGTCGAAGACCATTTGCCGCTGGCCGAAAGCGTCGCCCAGGCGCTCAAGAGCACCGGTCTGACCGTGGACGTCTTGCACGATGGCGTGGCTGCCGATCTGGCCCTGGGCAGCGAGGAATACGCGGTGGCGATCCTCGATGTCGGCCTGCCGCGCATGGACGGTTTTGAAGTGCTGGCGCGCCTGCGGGCCCGGGGCAAGAACCTGCCGGTGCTGATGCTGACCGCTCGCAGCGACGTCAAGGATCGGGTTCATGGGCTCAATCTTGGGGCCGACGATTATCTGGCCAAACCGTTCGAACTCACCGAACTCGAAGCGCGGGTCAAGGCGTTGCTGCGCCGAAGTGTTTTGGGCGGCGAACGCCAGCAGCGTTGCGGTGTGCTGGCCTATGACCTCGACACTCGGCGCTTCACCCTCGGCGATGAATTGCTGACGCTGACCTCTCGCGAACAGGCCGTGCTTGAAGCGCTGATTGCCCGTCCGGGTCGAGTGATGAGCAAGGAGCAACTGGCTGCGCAGGTGTTCGGTCTCGACGAAGAGGCCAGCCCCGATGCCATCGAAATCTACGTGCACCGCCTGCGCAAGAAGCTCGACGGCCATTCGGTGGCCATCGTGACTTTCCGCGGTCTGGGTTATCTGCTGGAAAGCCGCGATGCATAAGCCCAGCAGCCTGCGCTGGCGGTTGTTGTGGAACCTCGCGCTGTTGCTGGTGGTGTTGATGCTCGCCAGCGGATTGAGCGCGTACTGGAACGGTCGCGAAGCCGCCGACACCGCCTATGACCGCACGCTGCTGGCCTCGGCGCGGACCATTGCCGCCGGCCTGTCGCAGCGCGACGGCAGTCTCAGTGCCGACGTGCCTTATGTGGCGCTGGATACCTTCGCTTACGACAGCGCGGGGCGCATCTATTACCAGGTTAACGACATCAACCAGAAGTTGATTTCCGGCTACGAAAACCTGCCGGGCCCGCCGCCGGGCACCCCGAGAACCGACAGCTATCCCGCCCTCGCGCGCTTTTACGACGCGAAGTATCAGGGGCAGAACGTACGTGTGGTGAGTCTGCTCAAGGCAGTGAGCGAGCCGAACATGAACGGCATGGCGGAAATCCGCGTCGCCGAAACCGACGAGGCGCGCGTCAGCATGGCCCGCAGCCTGGCCGCCGATACCTTGCTGCGGCTCGGGATGCTGGCGATTGGCGCGTTGTTGCTGGTGTGGTTTGCGGTGAGTGCGGCGCTGCGGCCGATCGAGCGTTTGCGCACGGCAGTGGAAGAGCGTCAGCCCGATGACCTGCGGCCGTTGCCGCTGGTCGAGGTGCAACACGAGTTGTGGCCGCTGGTGCGGGCGCTCAATCACTTTACCGAACGCCTGCGCGGGCAATTCGAGCGGCAGGCGCAATTCATCGCCGATGCGGCCCATGAACTGCGCACGCCACTGGCGGCACTCAAGGCTCGACTTGAACTGGGCTTGCGCTCAAACGAGCCGCAGACCTGGCGCGACACACTGGAATCCTCGGCGCAAAGCACGGATCGCCTGACCCATCTGGCCAACCAGTTGTTGTCGCTGGCGCGGGTGGAAAACGGCGCCCGGGCGATCGCCGAGGGCGGGGCGCAGTTGCTCGATCTGAGTCAGTTGGCGCGGGAACTGGGCATGGCCATGGCACCGCTGGCTCATGCTCGCGGCGTTGCCTTGGCGCTGGAAGCGGACGAGCCGGTCTGGCTGCGTGGCGAACCGACATTGCTCAACGAGTTGCTGAGCAATCTGGTGGACAACGCGCTGGCGCACACGCCGCCGGGCGGCAACGTGATTCTGCGGGTCACGGCGCCGGCGGTGCTGGAGGTTGAAGACGATGGGCCGGGCATTCCGCTGGAAGAGCGGGATCGGGTGTTCGAACGTTTTTACCGGCGCAACCAGCAGGTGGCCGGTTCCGGGCTGGGGTTGGCGATTGTCGGGGAAATCTGCCGCGCGCATCTGGCGCAGATCAGTCTGCACGATGGCGAGCAGGCAGGTTTGAAAGTGCGGGTGAGTTTTGTCGCCGGTTGATCAGTAGAACATCGACCGCGATTCTTCCAGATCGGCGCACAGCGCCTTGTTTTCCGGATCGATGCCAAGCTTGCGGAATGCCGGCACGCTGAACGGATCGATGCGGGCCAGCGGATGGTCGGTGTCCTTGTGGCAATACAGGCTGGCCACTTGCACGATGTCGACGTAATCGATCTGCTGCGATTCGCGCTTGAGGTCCTGATACAGCCCCGGCAGCTCCACCAGACGCTCCGGAAACTCCCAGACCCGCAGCAGCTTGTCGCCGAGCAACGGATGAATGTGGTCGATCACATGGTTGAGGCTGACCGGATCGGACAGCAACTCGTAGTGGTCTTCGGCATAGGTCAGGATCGGCAGCACGCCGATCTGATGAACCAGTCCACCGAGCGCGGCCTGATCGGGTTTGAGCTGGGTATAGCGACGGCACAGGGCGTAGCTGACCCCCGCGATCTCCAGACTCTTGCGCCAGACTTCGCGCATCTTCTGTTCGACCACGTCGGAGCGGGCGTGGAAGATCTGCTCCATCACCAGACCGATCGCCAGGTTGCTGCTGTAATTGACGCCGAGCCGGGTGATGGCGGTGTGCAGGTCGGTGACTTCCTGGGTGGCACGCAGAAGCGGGCTGTTGACCACTTTGATCAGGCGCGCCGACAGCGCCGTGTCGCGGCCGATCACTTTGCTCAGGTCGCTGACGCTGATGTCCGGGTCTTCAGCGGCCTTGCGAATCTGCAGGGCCACTTCCGGTAACGTTGGCAGAACCAGGTCATCGTTATCGATGGCCTCAACCAAATCCTGTTGGACCTTATCCGCCAGCTCACTCATGTCGTTTCTCTAGGGTGTTGCAACAAATGCTGCGATCAACGCTGGATTTCGCGGTCGCGATCCAGTTCGTAAGGCAGGTCGAGCAAGTGCAGCGCCGGACCTTCGGCCGTGCCCAGATGCAAATCGCCTGCGTCGGCAGCTTCGGCCTGCAACACCGCCAGCAGTTCAATATTCTTTTCGGCACGGGCGGCCAGCACCACTTCGCCGATGGAACTGCCGTGGCTCGGGGCGAACAGCGGGGTGCCCGGCTCCGGCAATTCGCTGGCGTCCAGTTGCACGCGGTACAGGCGACGCTTGAGTTTGCCCAGATACTGCATGCGCGCGACGATTTCCTGACCGGTGTAGCAGCCTTTCTTGAAGCTCACGCCGCCGACGGCCTGCAGATTGAGCATCTGCGGAATGAACAGCTCGCGGGTGCTCGGCATGACCTGACCGACGCCGGCGCGGATCTGGCCCAGCAACCATTGATTGAGTTCGCCTTCGCTCAATTGCGCGGACAGCTTGCCTTTGACGGAGTCGGCCTGATCGGCAGGCACCCAGAGTTCGGCACGGTTCGGGGAGACGCGAATCGCGATCAGCCCTTCGTGGCGAACCACGCTGTCGATGTCTGCCGGCAGTTCCAGACCCAGGCTGCTCAGGGCAGCATCGCCATGATCCAGACCGAAGCGCACCCAGGAGGCGCTTTCGTCGGTCAGTTTCGATTTGGAGAACACTGCGTACTTCTTCAGATCCGCCAGTTGCGGCTCCAGCAGCTCGCTGGCCATCGCCAGCAGCACGCCGTCGCCTTCCAGCACGATGCGGAAACTCGACTGCATCCGGCCTTTCTGCGTGCAACGGGCACCAAGGCTGGCCTGGGTTTCACTCAGGTAATTGATGTTGCAGGTCAGCTGGCCTTGCAGGAATTTGCCGGCATCCGCGCCGCGAACCGCGAGAACGCCTTCATGAGAGAGGGTGCAGAAAAAAGCAGAATCGGCCATGGGTCATCGCAGGGTAAATAGACTGGGGCACATCATAAGGGGGTGGTGTTGAAATGGGTAGTTGATAAAGGATCGGTGGTGCCCGACCAAAGCCGACTGTTCGACCCGCTTCGGGCCTGTATACTTGCGGCCTATTTGAGGAGGGCTCCATGGTCGAACAAGTTGAACTGAATCGCCTCTTTTGGCACAGCCGTCGCGGCATGCTGGAACTCGACGTGTTGCTGGTGCCGTTCGTGAAAGAGGTCTACGCCAATCTGAACGAGGTGGATCGCGCGCTGTATGTCCGCCTGCTCGAGTGCGAGGATCAGGACATGTTCGGCTGGTTCATGGAGCGCAGCGAATCGGAAGATCCCGAGCTGCAACGCATGGTTCGCATGATCCTGGATCGTGTCCAGCCCAAGTAATACGTTCGAATGCCGCTGGCATGCCTCACGGCAGTTGCTGGCGGCGTATCTTCTGGCCCAGGCATTCGCGCTGGGTTCTTTGTTTCTGTTATCGATTCCATTCTGGGTTTTTCTGCTTGGGGCTTTCGCGTGTCTTGCCCATGTTGCCTGGGTGTTACCGCGGCAGATTCTGCTGAGTCATCCCGAGGCATTTTGCGGATTGCGCCGTGACGCCGATGGCTGGCAACTGTGGAACAAGGCCGATGGCTGGCAAGCGGTGCAATTGCGCCCGGACAGCCTGGCGCTGCCACTGATCGTGGTGTTGCGCTTTCGATTGCGTGGTGAGCGGCGGGTCAGGTCGATCTGCGTGCCCCGGGATTCGCAGGCGGCGGATCTGCACCGACGCCTGCGGGTACGCCTCAAGTTCAGCCGACGTAGGTGGGCGGCACCAGAATAGTGTCGAGTGCTTCGGGCAGCAGGTCCGGGTAGTCGAGGGTGTAATGCAGGCCTCGGCTTTCCTTGCGCTCCATGGCCGAGCGGATCATCAGTTCCGCTACCTGCGCCAGGTTGCGCAATTCGATCAGGTCGCGGCTGACTTTATAGTTGCTGTAGAACTCGTCGATTTCATCCAGCAACAGGCGCACGCGATGCTGTGCCCGCTGCAGGCGCTTGTTGGTGCGCACGATGCCCACGTAGTCCCACATGAAGCGCCGCAATTCGTCCCAGTTGTGGGCGATGATCACGTCTTCATCGGAGTCGGTCACCTGGCTGGCGTCCCAGGCGGGCAGGGCACGCGGGATCGCGACGTCGGGCAGTTGCTCGAGAATGTCCGCCGCCGCCGAACGGGCATAGACGAAGCATTCGAGCAGCGAGTTGCTGGCCATGCGGTTGGCGCCGTGCAGGCCGGTGAAGCTGGTTTCGCCGATGGCGTACAGGCCGGGCACGTCGGTGCGGCCCTGTTGATCGACCATCACGCCGCCGCAGGTGTAGTGCGCCGCCGGTACGACCGGGATCGGTTGTTTGGTGATGTCGATGCCGAATCCTAGGCAGCGCTCGTAGACGGTCGGGAAGTGCGATTTGATGAAGGCTTCGGGTTTGTGGCTGATGTCGAGGTAGACGCAATCGACACCCAGACGCTTCATTTCATGGTCGATGGCGCGGGCGACGATGTCCCGTGGCGCCAGTTCTGCACGTGAGTCGAAGCGCTGCATGAAGCGTTCGCCGTTCGGCAGCTTCAAATGAGCGCCTTCACCACGCAGGGCTTCGGTCACCAGGAAACTCTTGGCTTGCGGGTGATAGAGGCAGGTGGGGTGGAACTGGTTGAACTCCAGGTTCGCAACCCGGCAGCCCGAACGCCAGGCCATGGCGATGCCATCACCGCAGGCACCGTCCGGGTTGCTTGTATAGAGATAGACTTTGGCAGCGCCGCCGGACGCCAGGATCACGAAGCGTGCCCCGAAGGTATCGACTTCCCCGGTTTTGCGGTTGAGCACGTAGGCGCCCAGGCAGCGTTCGCCTTCCAGCCCCAGCCGACGCTCGGTGATCAGATCGACCGCTACCCGCTGTTCGAGCAATTCGATGTTCGGGCGTTCTTTGGCCTGGGCCAGCAGGGTTGTGAAGATCGCAGCGCCAGTGGCATCGGCGGCGTGGATGATCCGTCGATGGCTGTGGCCGCCTTCGCGGGTGAGGTGGAATTCAAAGCCGCCATCTTCTGTGCCGGACTGTTCGTCACGAGTGAAGGGCACGCCCTGGTCGATCAGCCACTGGATCGCTTCCTTGCTGTGCTCGACGGTGAAACGCACGGCGTCTTCATGGCACAGGCCGCCGCCGGCATTCAGGGTGTCATCGACGTGGGATTCGACGGTGTCGGTATCATCCAGCACGGCCGCGACGCCACCCTGGGCCCAATAGGTCGAGCCGTTGGCGAGGTCGCCTTTGCTCAGTACGGCGATGCGCAAGTGACCGGGCAGGGTCAGCGCGAGACTCAAACCGGCAGCGCCGCTGCCAATCACCAGAACATCGTGTTGAAACTGTTGGCTCATTTCAGGATTCCGCTCAAAGCGACCCGGGTCGGGGTTGGCGCAGGACAGGCGGATGGGCGAGTCGAGACAGCCACACAGCCCACTAGTATATAGAGGGGTGGGGCGGCACAATAGCCGGGCCGATATGGCATTGTGAAACTACCGTGACGGAGAAATACCGACGCTTTGTCGGATGTTTTTTTCAGCGGTTTTGAGAAAAAGCGACTGTATCGCAGATGAAACACGCTTTTTCCGCTCACGGTTGCACAATGTCGGCGCGGCACGTCTATAAATATTTGGAACTTTTGCCAAAGGCCCAAGATCAATAGACAGTTGCCCGAAACAAGGGACAGTGTCGGCTTCAATGCGGAACCTGCGGTTGGGTTCTTGCCGGCGAGCCGATGACAAGATTATTCGCGCAGCCGGTTCATCCCGCGCTGCGTTTTTCGTGCGTGCCAAATCAGAGCCCGCAGGAAACTTGCTTGGAGGGGGAGAACTTTTGCGAAAAGCCCGAGTCTATGTTTGCAAGTCCGGTCGTTTGGTCATGCAAGCCTCCTCCGAGTTTATCGAGGAGTGTTCATGCTAACCCAGGAAGAGGATCAGCAGCTGGTCGAACGCGTTCAGCGTGGCGACAAGCGAGCTTTCGATCTGTTGGTGCTGAAGTATCAGCACAAAATTCTCGGGTTGATCGTGCGTTTTGTGCACGACACCCATGAAGCCCAGGACGTCGCACAAGAAGCCTTTATCAAGGCGTATCGAGCGCTTGGAAATTTCCGCGGCGACAGTGCGTTTTATACGTGGCTGTACCGCATCGCCATTAACACGGCGAAGAACTATCTGGTTTCACGCGGCCGTCGGCCGCCGGATAGCGATGTAAGTTCCGAGGATGCAGAGTTCTACGATGGCGATCACGGCCTGAAAGATCTCGAGTCTCCTGAACGTGCATTGCTGCGGGATGAGATCGAAGGCACCGTCCATCGAACCATTCAGCAGCTGCCAGAGGATTTGCGCACGGCGTTAACTTTGCGCGAATTCGATGGTCTGAGTTACGAGGACATCGCGAGCGTCATGCAATGTCCGGTTGGTACCGTGCGCTCCCGGATTTTCCGCGCCCGGGAGGCCATCGATAAAGCTCTGCAACCGTTGTTGCAGGAAAACTAAAGACAGCGGCGACAGCCAAGAGAGGAACGCCATGAGTCGTGAAGCCCTGCAGGAATCGCTGTCCGCAGTGATGGATAACGAAGCGGACGAACTGGAATTGCGTCGAGTGCTCAATGCACTGGACGACGTTGAAACCCGTGAAACCTGGGCTCGTTACCAGATCGCTCGGGCAGCCATGCACAAGGATCTGTTGCTTCCACGTCTGGATCTCGCTGCGGCGGTTTCAGCTGCGCTGGAAGACGAAGCGACCCCTGCCAAAGTGACACGCGGCCCATGGCGCAGCCTCGGTCGTCTGGCTGTAGCCGCTTCGGTGACCGTTGCTGTACTGGCAGGTGTTCGTCTGTACAACCAGGACGAAATCGCCGGCGTCGAACTCGCTCAGCAATCCAATCAGCCAGTGCTGGCTACCCCTCAGGTCAAAGGCCCGGCGGTATTGGCAGGCTATAATGAGAGTTCGGAAGCTACTGGCCCAATGGCCAATGGCGTACTGCAAGGTCAGCCAGGCTGGCACGATCAGCGTCTGCCAGGTTACCTGCGTCAACATGCTCAACAGGCTGCCTTGAAAGGCACCGAGAGCGCGCTGCCATATGCACGTGCAGCAAGCCTGGAAAACCGTTAAGGGGGATCATGCGCGCCATACCTCTACTTTCGCTTCTGCTCAGCGGCTGGTTCATTGTCCCAGCCCACGCCGACGAGGCTCAGGACTGGTTGACCCGCCTGGGCCAGGCCGAGCAGCAGCAAAGCTTTCACGGCACATTCGTTTACGAGCGTAACGGTAGCTTTTCTACCCACAACATCTGGCATCGCGTCCAGAATGGCCAGGTCCGAGAGCGTTTGCTTCAGCTCGACGGTTCGGCTCAGGAAGTCGTGCGCATTGATGGGCATACTCAATGCGTCAGCGGCACCCTGATTGCGGGTCTGGGGGATTCTCCCAATTCCGCCGCTCGCCCTCTCGATCCCCAAAAGCTGAAGAACTGGTATGAGCTTGCCGTCATTGGCAAGTCGCGCGTGGCCGGGCGTGAAGCGGTGATCGTATCGCTGACGCCGCGTGATCAGCACCGCTACGGTTTCGAACTGCATCTGGACAAGGAAACGGGCCTGCCGCTCAAGTCTCTGCTGTTGAACGACAAGGGGCAGTTGCTTGAGAGATTCCAGTTTACGCGGCTGGATACCTCTGAAGTCCCATCCGATAAAGACCTGCAAGCCAACTCCGATTGCAAGACAGTCACGCTCGACAGCGACAAGGCGTCTGCGGTCAAAACCGCACAGGTCTGGCGTTCCGACTGGCTGCCTCCTGGCTTTGAACTGACCAGCAGTTCCTCGCACAAGGATCCGGAAACCAAGACCCAGGTCAACAGCCTGATGTATGACGATGGTCTTGCCCGCTTCTCCGTGTTTCTCGAGCCGCTGAACGGCGCAACTGTCACCGATACCCGGACTCAACTGGGCCCGACCGTTGCCGTATCCCGCCGTCTGACAACGCCTCAAGGCGAAATGATGGTGACGGTGGTTGGCGAGATTCCAATCGGGACCGCCGAACGGATTGCCCTGTCGATGCGCAATGATGGCGCTGCAACCAGCAAGCAGTGAGCTGATTCCAGCTATCTCCACTTCGTCGTCGAGACGTGAAATGTTTGCTGAGCATTTTCATTTGCCAAACACCCGAAAATTTTTTATAGGTCAGAGCCTCTCGGCTCTGGCCTTGTTTGTTGTTCCCGGAACAAAAATGCCGGCCTGTGGTTTCCGGTGTTCCTTGCTCCATATCGCTTAACCCTGCTCGTCGTAACGGGAGCTGTATGTCGATACCAAGCTTGAAGTCTTATCTCTCCATTTTCGCCACTGTGCTGGTGCTCGGTCAGGCTGTTCCTGCAGTCCAGGCGGCTGAAGCGGCCAGTCCGGCCAACCTGCCTGATTTCACCCAACTGGTCGAACAGGCCTCGCCTGCGGTGGTGAACATCAGTACCACGCAAAAGCTGCCGGATCGCAAAGTGAACCAGCAAATGCCTGACCTGGAAGGCTTGCCACCGATGCTGCGCGAGTTCTTCGAGCGGGGCATGCCGCCGCAACAGCGTTCTCCGCGTGGTGATCGTCAGCGCGAAGCGCAATCGTTGGGTTCGGGCTTCATCATTTCGCCGGATGGCTACATCCTGACCAACAACCACGTAATCGCCGATGCCGATGAAATTCTAGTCCGTCTGGCAGATCGCAGTGAAATGAAAGCCAAGCTGATTGGCACCGACCCACGCTCCGACGTGGCGCTGCTGAAAATCGAAGGCAAGGATCTGCCAGTGCTGAAACTCGGCAAATCCCAGGACCTGAAAGCCGGTCAATGGGTGGTCGCAATCGGTTCGCCATTCGGCTTTGACCACACCGTGACCCAAGGCATCGTCAGTGCCGTCGGCCGCAGTCTGCCGAACGAAAACTACGTGCCATTCATCCAGACCGACGTGCCGATCAACCCGGGTAACTCCGGTGGCCCACTGTTCAACCTGAACGGTGAAGTGGTCGGGATCAACTCGCAGATCTATACCCGTTCCGGTGGCTTCATGGGCGTGTCGTTCGCCATTCCGATCGACGTGGCCATGGACGTTTCAAATCAGCTGAAAAGCGGCGGCAAAGTCAGCCGTGGCTGGTTGGGCGTCGTCATCCAGGAAGTGAACAAGGATCTGGCCGAGTCGTTCGGTCTGGATAAACCGGCCGGTGCGCTGGTTGCACAGATTCAGGATGATGGCCCGGCTGCCAAGGGCGGCCTGCAAGTGGGTGACGTGATCCTGAGCATGAACGGTCAACCGATCGTCATGTCCGCTGACCTGCCACATCTGGTGGGTGCTTTGAAGGCTGGCGCCAAAGCCAATCTCGAAGTGATTCGTGACGGCAAGCGCAAGAATGTCGAGCTGACTGTCGGCGCCATTCCAGATGAAGACAAGGAACTGGATGCCCTGCCGAAATCCGGTGCCGAGACCAACAGCAATCGTCTGGGTGTATCGGTTGCCGAGCTGAGCGCCGAGCAGAAGAAAACCTACGACCTGAAGGGCGGTGTGGTGATCAAGGAAGTGCAGGACGGTCCTGCGGCCCTGATCGGTCTGCAACCGGGCGACATCATCACGCACTTGAACAACCAGGCCATTGGTTCTTCCAAGGAGTTTGCCGAGATCGCCAAGGCGCTGCCGAAGAACCGTTCGGTGTCGATGCGCGTTCTTCGTCAGGGTCGTGCCAGCTTCATCACCTTCAAACTGGCTGAATGATCCAGTTATCTAAGAAGTAAAAAAAACCGCCTTGAAAGAGGCGGTTTTTTTGTGTCCGGAATTTGTCTCGGCGCAGGCTTAACCCATCATGTCCTTGACCATGCGCTCCTGCTCCATCAGCTCGCGCTGGCGAGCATCGATGCGTGAGGACAGCGGGAAGTTGCTGCCTGCCTTGCGCTTGGCGAAGTCCAGTTGCTGGATGGCCTGGCGGTAATCGCCGACCAGCGCGAAATATTCGGCACGGGCCTGATGCAGGCCAATGATGTTGCCGGACAGTCCGCGTGTTTCTGCAACCTGATACCAGACGTCCGGATCGTCCGGACGCGATTTCAACAAACCTTCCAGCGCCTTCTCCGCATCGGCGGTACGATTTTGTTTCAGCAGCAGATCGACGCGTACCTGGTTCAGCGGGTAGTTGCCTGGATACTGACTGAGCATCCGGTCAACGCGTGACTGGGCATCGGCCAACTTATTGTTGGTGATGTCCAGATCGACCTGCGCCAGGTTGTAGATGATCTCGTTCGGCGATTTCTCCAGCAGTTGCTTGAGATTCTCTCGTGCCTCGTTCAGCTGACCGCCCTTGATCTGGGCGATCGCCAATCCGTAACGGGCCACATCGTTGTTCGGATTATCGTCCAGTTGCGCGCGGAAGCGCTTGGCACCAAGGCCCGGCGTTTCTTCGTAGGTCAACTGCACTCGCGCGCGTATCAGTTGGTAGCGTTTGCTGTCTTCGATGCCGCCGGGTTTTGCCTGTTCGGCGCGGTTACGGGTGTCGGCGATACGCGATTCGGTGACCGGGTGAGTCAGCAGGAATTCCGGCGGCTTGGCGTCAAAACGGTATTGGCGCATCAAACGCTCGAACATGGTCGGCATCGAGCGCGGATCGTAGCCTGCCTTCTCCAGATTGAGGATGCCGATGCGGTCGGCTTCCTGCTCGTTCTGGCGCGAGAAGCGCCGTTGCTCCTGGATCGCCGCCGCCTGAGTGCCGGCAATCGCTGCAATGCCGGCATCGCCTGCGCCTGCCGCAGCGATCACGATGCCGGCCAGCAGCGCCGCCATCATCGGCACCTGCATCCGCTGCGAAGCCTCGACGCCTCGGGCGAAGTGGCGTTGGGACAAGTGAGCCAGTTCGTGAGCCAGTACCGAGGCATATTCGCCCTCGGTCTGCGCATTGAGGAACAAACCGCCGTTGACCCCGACAATCCCGCCCGGCGCCGCAAAGGCGTTGAGCTGCGGGCTGTTGATCAGGATGAATTCCAGGCGTCGGTCATTGACCTGGCTGGTTTCCACCAGCTTATAGACGCTGGACTCGACGTAGTCCTTGAGCTGTGGATCGTTGAGCTGCGAAACCTGGCTGCGCAGCAAGGCCAGCCAGGCGCGACCCAGTTGATATTCCTGTTGTGGCGAGACGATGGCAGAGCTGGCGTCACCGAGTGACGGCAGGTCGTCGGCGAAGCCCGGTGAGGCGAGCAGGCAAGCGAGCGTCAGCAGGGTAGGGCGCAGAAATGTCATGCACAAAGCCTTAGTCGACAAAGACCTTACTGTAGCCGGACACCGGGCCTGCGACCAGATATTCTAGGCAGCCTGACCACCTGATCCGGAGTGACGCATGACCGACGCTGTAGCCCATGACTGTGAACTGGACGCCAGTGGCCTGAATTGTCCGTTGCCGTTGCTCAAGGCCAAGATGGAGCTGAACAAGCTGCCCAGTGGCGCGGTACTCAAGGTGATTGCCACGGATGCCGGCTCGCAGCGCGACTTTCGCACCTTTGCCAAGTTGGCCGGTCATACGCTGCTGCGTGAAGAAGACGAGGCGGGTGTCTACCGCTACTGGCTGAAAAAAGCCTGAAACCGACCGCGTAAATGACCTAAGGAAAATTGATGTTCAAAGTGTTGCGCGACTGGATTCAGCGCTACTTCTCCGATGAGGAAGCGGTGGTGCTGGCGGTTTTGCTGTTTCTCGCCTTCACCGCTGTACTGACGCTGGGCGGAATGCTCGCGCCGGTGCTGGCCGGAATGGTGCTGGCGTACCTGATGCAGGGGCTGGTGGTTACGCTCGAACGCTTACGTGTGCCCGGCGGCGCGGCGGTCGGTCTGGTGTTTGCGCTGTTCATGGGTGTGCTGATGGTGTTCATCGTCGTGGTGCTGCCGTTGCTCTGGCATCAGTTGATCACCCTGTTCAACGAGCTGCCGGGCATGCTCGCCAAGTGGCAATCGTTGCTGCTGTTGCTGCCGGAGCGCTATCCGCATCTGGTCTCTGACGAGCAAGTGTTGCAGGCGATCGAAGCGGCGCGAGGCGAGATCGGCAAGTTCGGCCAGTGGGCGCTGACATTCTCGTTGTCGAGCCTGCCGCTGCTGGTGAACATCATGATCTATCTGGTGCTGGTGCCGATCCTGGTGTTCTTCTTCCTCAAGGATCGGGCAATGATCGGCGAGTGGGTGCGCGGCTATTTGCCGCGTGAGCGGGCGCTGATCACCCGGGTCGCCGAGGAAATGAACCGGCAGATCGCCAACTACATTCGCGGCAAGGTCATCGAAATCGTGATCTGTGGCGGCGTGACCTATATCGCTTTCGTCGCACTGGGTCTCAACTACGCGGCGCTGCTGGCCCTGTTGGTCGGCGTATCGGTGGTGGTGCCGTATGTCGGGGCGGTGGTGGTGACCGTACCGGTGCTGCTGATTGCGCTGTTCCAGTGGGGCTGGAGTGATCAGTTCATCTATCTGATGGCGGTTTACGGGATCATCCAGACGCTGGATGGCAACGTGCTGGTGCCATTGCTGTTTTCCGAAGCGGTCAACCTGCACCCGGTGGCAATCATCTGCGCGGTGCTGTTGTTCGGCGGGTTGTGGGGATTCTGGGGAGTGTTCTTCGCGATTCCGCTGGCAACGCTGTTCAAGGCTGTGCTTGATGCCTGGCCGCGCAAGGAGCCGGTGGTGGCGCCGCTGCTTTGAGAATGAATCGGCGCCCGCAAGGGCGCCGACAACATCAGGCCTTGTTCAGCGACTGAGAAGCAGCCAGCACTGCATCGACGTGTCCTGGCACTTTCACGCCACGCCATTCCTGACGCAATACACCGTTCTTGTCGATCAGGAAGGTGCTGCGATCAACGCCCAGGTATTCCTTGCCGTAGAGTTTTTTCAGCTTGATCACGTCGAACAGCTGGCAGACGGCTTCGTCCTTGTCGCTGATCAGTTCGAACGGAAACTCCTGCTTGCACTTGAAGTTCTCGTGGGACTTCAGGCTGTCGCGGGAAATCCCGAAGATTTCCGTGTTGGCAGCCTTGAATGCTGCGTATTGATCGCGAAATCCCTGGCCTTCGGTCGTGCAGCCCGGGGTGCTGTCCTTCGGGTAGAAGTAGATCACCACTTGCTTGCCCTTGAGGGCCGACAGGCTGACAGTCTGCCCGCTGGTGGCAGGTGCTTCGAAATCCGTAACCGGTTGGTCGATGACAACGGCCATGAAAGCTTCCTTACATTGGGTTCTGTGGGCGCCACGGTTCGATCAGTGCATCCAGGTTCATGGCGTCGGCGAAATCCAGGAACTGGTCGCGCAGCCAACTGATCTGGGTGCCGGCGGGCAGGGTCACGGTGAACGTGGCGTTGAGCATGGTGCCGCCGGTCTGCGGTGCCTGATAGGTATCGCACGTCAGGTTTTCCAGCTCGACGTTGTGATCCATGAAGAACTGGCACAGCTCGTTGATGATATCCGGACGGTACGCCGAAGACACGTAAGCCACGTACGGCAGGGCTTGCGGACGGTTTTCCAGGGCGGCGCTGCGCACCACGTTGACGGTGAACGCATGACGCTTGGCCAGCACGGGCAGGCTGCCTTCGAGGCGAGCCAGGGCGTCCCAGCTGCCCGAAACTTCAAGCACCAGCGCGCTGCACTCGCCGTGGCGGGTCAGGCGCGAAGTGACGACCGCACAGCGGTTTTCATGGCTGGCGCGGCACAGGACGTTGGTCAGCTCCATGGGATTGGCGCCGAGGGCACTGATGACAAGGAATTGTTCGCGAACTGTGGGGGTGGACATGCAGCATTCCTAAAGCGATGAGCGGTCGGTAGGGAGAGGGCGTTGATTGCCGGGGCAATGACTGTCCGGAAGACCCGATTCGTGTGGCGCTACGGCTCCATCAACAAGCAAGCGTACGGCAACGACACTGGAACGGGGCCCGGGAGGCCGAAACGGGAGACTGGAACCCGGCGTACAAGCTGATCAGTACCGATCAAAGTCTGAAGGGTAGCGAAAAGCGGCGCCAAGGGGAATGGCGGCACAGTACTTCGCTTGTGCAAGCATCTTGGCGCCAGTACCATTACCGCTCTCTTTTTCCGGCAGGAGCGGTTTCATGATTGCGGGCAGTATGGTGGCACTGGTCACACCCATGGATGCACAAGGGCGTCTTGACTGGGACAGCCTCAGCAAACTCGTGGACTTCCATCTCAAGAACGGCACCCATGCCATTGTCGCGGTCGGCACCACCGGCGAGTCGGCAACCCTTGATGTAGAAGAACACATCGCCGTCATCAAAGCCGTGGTCAAACAGGTTGCCGGTCGCATTCCGGTGATCGCCGGTACCGGCGCCAACTCGACCCGCGAAGCTGTCGAGCTGACCCGCAATGCCAAGGAAGCCGGCGCCGATGCCTGCCTGCTGGTAGTCCCGTACTACAACAAGCCGACCCAGGAAGGCCTGTACCAGCACTTCAAGCACATCGCCGAAGCGGTCGACATCCCGCAGATTCTCTACAACGTTCCTGGCCGCACCTCCTGCGACATGCAGGCCGAGACCGTGATCCGCCTGTCCACCGTGCCGAACATCATCGGCATCAAGGAAGCGACCGGCGACCTGAAACGCGCCAAGGCGATCATCGACGGCGTGAGCAAGGACTTCATCGTGCTGTCCGGCGATGATCCGACCGCAGTCGAGCTGATTCTGCTGGGCGGCAAGGGCAACATCTCCGTCACCGCCAACGTCGCCCCGCGCGAAATGGCCGACCTGTGCGAGGCCGCGCTCAAGGGCGACGCCGAGACCGCACGGGCCATCAACGAAAAACTGATGCCGCTGCACAAGGACCTGTTCATCGAAGCCAACCCGATTCCTGTGAAGTGGGCTTTGGTCGAAATGGGCCTGATGCACGAAGGCATCCGCCTGCCGCTGACCTGGCTGAGCACACCTTGTCATGAAACGTTGCGCTCGGCCCTGCGCCAGTGCAGCGTCCTGGTTTAATTGAGGAAGTACAACGCATGAAGCGAATGGCCGGACTTTCCGCACTTGCCTTGATTATCTCCAGCACCAGTGGCTGCGGATGGG
This sequence comes from Pseudomonas sp. CH235, assembly GCF_004368175.1. Lineage (NCBI taxonomy): Bacteria > Pseudomonadati > Pseudomonadota > Gammaproteobacteria > Pseudomonadales > Pseudomonadaceae > Pseudomonas > Pseudomonas sp. CH235. The sequence goes on along the minus strand of NZ_RRZJ01000018.1, from coordinate 4,304 downwards.
TCTGGGGCCCGGAAGGTTATTTCCGTGACCGTGGTAGCGATTACCTGGAAGCGCAACAGACTGCACCGATGCAACTGCCACCGGATGTCAGCACCTCCAAGCGCCTGGATCCGCTGCTGCCGATCCCGCGCAACGTGGCCGACGACACCGCCAAGGGTGAATACATCGTTCCGCGCCCTCAACCCCTGTCGACCGTTGCCGACGCCAGCGACTACTCGCTGCAGAAGAGCGGTGATTCGCGTTGGGTCATGGCCCAGCACCCACCGGCCGAAGTCTGGCCAGTGGCGGTGCAGTACTTCCAGGACAACGGTTTCCGTCTGGATGAACAGCGCCCGCAAACCGGTGAATTCACCACTACCTGGCAGCATTCCGACGAACTGTCCGCCGCCATGGCCAAGCGCCTGAGCGCCGCCGGCGTCAGCACCGACAGCGAAACCCGCGTGCGGGTGCGCATCGAGCCAGGCGTGCAGCGCAACACCAGTGAAGTATATGTGGTCAGCGCCGAGCGTCCTGCCGGCAGCACCGCCAATGTCGATTTCACCAACCGTTCGGTCAACACTGGCCTGGACGCTGCGCTGGTCGACGACATGCTCGCAAGCATGAGCCGTACCTCCGAGAAGGGTGGTTCGGTGTCGATGCTGGCTTCGCGTGATTTCGATACCCCGAGCCGTGTCAGCCTGAGTGAAGACGGCAGCGGCAACCCGGTACTGAACGTCGGTACGGACCTGGATCGTGCCTGGTCGAGCGTCGGTCGTGCGCTGGAACAGGGCGAATGGCGCGTTGAAGACATCAACCGCAGCCTGGGTCTCTACTACATCAACTTGTCCGAAAAGGCCGAGAAGAAAGACGAGAAGCCTGGTTTCTTCAGCAGCCTGTTCGGCAGCGCGCCGACCAAGGAAGAAGTTGAAGCTCGCGCCGAGCGTTATCAGGTTCGCCTGAGCAAGGTCGGCGAGAACGTTCAGGTGACCGTCGAGAAAAACATCAACACCGTTGCGCCGGCCGATGTGGCTCGCAAAGTGTTGAGCGTGATTCAGGACAACCTGGGCTGATCCAATGCGTTTTGCCGTTCTCGGCAGCGGTAGCCAAGGGAACGGCACGCTGATCGCCAGTGCTGGTACGTATGTGCTGGTGGATTGTGGTTTTTCCCTGCGGGAAACCGAAAAACGCCTGTTGCGCCTGGGTGTGAACCCGGCGCAACTGAGCGCGATACTCGTAACCCACGAACATGCCGACCACGTGCATGGCGTGGGTTTGCTGTCTCGGCGCTACAATCTGCCTGTCTACCTCAGTCGCGGCACACTGCGCGGGATGCGCAAACCGATTGAACCTGCCGGTTTCGTGACTGGTGGCGAGCAACTGCAGATCGGTGCTCTGAACATCGGGGTCATTGCCGTGGCCCATGATGCGCAGGAACCGACCCAGTACGTGTTCAGTGACGGTGAGCGGCGCTTCGGCCTGCTGACTGACCTGGGCTCTTACTGCGAGCGGGTGCTGGACGGTTATCGGGACCTCGATGCGTTGATGATCGAGTCCAATCACTGTCGCGACATGCTGGCCCGTGGTCATTACCCGTACTTTCTCAAGCAGCGGGTGGGCGGCGAGCTGGGACATTTGAACAACCATCAGGCGGCATTCCTGGTGGCCGAGTTGGGCTGGCAAGGCCTGCAACACCTGGTCCTGGCCCATCTGAGCAGCAAGAACAACCTGCCGCAGCTGGCCCGGCAATGTTTTGTCGACACCCTCGGGTGCGACCCGGACTGGCTGCAACTGGCCGATCAAGATTCAGGGCTCGACTGGCGCCACATCGCCTAGCCCATCTACTTAGCAAGCGGAGCCCATCATGGAAAAACGTGAAGAACTCTACCGCGGCAAAGCCAAATCGGTTTACAAGACCGACGACGCTGACCGCTTGATCCTGCTGTTTCGCAACGACACTTCGGCGTTCGACGGCAAGCGCATCGAGCAGCTCGACCGCAAAGGCATGGTGAACAACAAGTTCAACGCCTTCATCATGCAGAAACTCGAAGCGGCCGGCATTCCGACCCAGTTCGACAAGCTGCTGGCCGACAACGAAGTGCTGGTGAAAAAACTCGACATGATCCCGGTCGAGTGCGTCGTGCGTAACTACGCCGCCGGCAGCTTGGTCAAGCGTCTGGGCGTCGAGGAGGGCATGAAGCTCAACCCGTACACCTTCGAACTGTTCCTGAAGGACGACGCCAAGGGCGACCCGTTCATCAACGAATCCCACGTCGTGGCGTTCGGCTGGGGCACCGCCGAGCAACTGGCGCGCATGAAAGAACTGTCGCTCAAGGTCAACGAAGTCCTGAGCAAACTGTTCGACGACGCCGGCCTGCTGCTGGTGGACTTCAAGCTTGAATTCGGCGTGTTCAGCGACGGCTCCATCGTCCTGGGCGACGAGTTCAGCCCGGACGGCTGCCGTCTGTGGGACAAAGACACCAAGAAGAAGATGGACAAGGACCGCTTCCGCCAGGGCCTCGGTGACGTCATCGAAGCCTACGAAGAAGTCGCCAACCGTCTGGGCGTACCGCTTTAATCGACGCAAGCATCTGATAGCACGGAGAAATTTTCGAAAGAGGGTTTGCTTTCGGTAAAAGTGTTGTTATGATGCGCGCCGTTGGAGAGATGCCAGAGTGGCCGAATGGGACGGATTCGAAATCCGTTGTACCTTCACCGGTACCTAGGGTTCGAATCCCTATCTCTCCGCCATACATAGAAAAAGCCCCGTAGCTGAGAAGCTGCGGGGCTTTTTTTTTGGCGCTGGGAAAGCGTGTTTGGCGACAAGAGTCGTGCAGATCGTTTTACCTGCGTAGAGAAAATAAATCTGTCCTCCCTGCTGATATTCGACCTTTGGCAAGTGTCGATTTTTTAAAGATACGGGTAACAAAGAATTTAAGAAGTGACATTTATACCGGGTCTAGGTGGTCTGCTATCAGTTCAAAGCTGTACTCACCGTGAGTGAGCGTTTGATGTTGTTGAATTTCTCCTATGACACGCCATTCCTTCCATATTTCATCAATGTCCTCAGAGCATTGCCGCATAAAGTCCGTATTCACAAAGTCCTCCCACTTGCCTCGAAGATCAACGTCATCATAGGCAGCTCCCGGATCAACAAATACTGTTTCGTCTACCTCAATGGTGACAGGCTGGCCGTGTGCGATGGTGTCTCGAAAGTCCTTCAGTTGATCGATAGTCGAGTACGGCCGCTTCGAGAAGTCCGGGGTCAAATCAAGAGCCTGAAGTACAGACTTGAGTTTTCTTTCGAACGGCTTTCTTTCTCTCCAGTCCGCCACCTTCTGGGCCCCTATGAAGTTGAGTCTCGATTCAAAGGTGAAGGCGAGCAAGACGAGGCAGGCAGTAATGTCTAGTGAGATCCCTTCGCGGTTGCCAGTCGCATCCATTTCCTCGACTCGCTTCCTTAGGTGGTTTGCCGTATTGGATATGTCGTTGTGGATATTTATTTTCTTCGTGGCGGTTTTTCGAATCTGAAGTTGTTTCATTCCATCCCCTAGATCAATGCAGTGTCTTGAGTACAGAGAATTATGTGATTACGTCCAGCCCCACTAATTTTCGAGTCACTCGCAGAGATACGCTTCTTGGATGGCGAACATGGCTAGCGTGGCATCGTCCGTGTCTGTTAGCTCGCTCTGCCGAATGTAATTCACTACCAGCCGTACTGCTTCGTCGTTTGCAATCTCTCTATTGGGGAAGCAGGTTTGAAATTCTTTCGGAAGCTTCGAGTTCATAGACCTCATCGTCTTAAGAACACCTTCAACCATTCCAATGCACAGGCCCATGGAGGGTGTCGCTTCAGGTTGGAGCTCTTCGTGGTCCATAAACTGAATTACATCGTTGCATTGCGCGAGCAGTCCTGCCTCTTCCTTTGCATAAACCTGTCCGCTTACCAATAGGCTGACCATTGCAACTGTTACCGCTACGGCTGTCATCCTCATGGGGTTAATGATCTGGAAAGCCATCCAGCCAATGGCACGGCGATTGATACCGCCAAGGCGATACCAGACATGGTAGTTGCCCATAGAAACTTACTGTTTTCTTGCTGAAGCCCCGCCAGCACGGAGGCAACAAGTGGAAAGTTGACGCAGCGGTCTTCCTCTCCTGCAATCGATGTATAGAACGCTACCTTGGTGCCATCGTGTCTGGTGTAGCCGTACTTTTGTTCCATATGGTAGTAGAGCCTGCCAAATACTATGTCACTGTCGACATTCAATTCCTTGGCGATCATCTTGCAATCGATTGGCACGAAGATTTTTGACCTACGCCTGTTT